>NZ_MRCT01000082.1 GCF_002208625.1 Methanobrevibacter sp. 87.7 | reverse complement strand
CTATTTTATTTATTAATTATTTAAATTAATTATTTTTAAAAATTAATAAGATTTTATTAAGTATTTTATTTGAATTTTTAGTTTCAAGTATTTTAAAATATTTTGTTTTTTTTTTTATTTTATTCTATAAAATTAGTTTAATTTATGTTTATTTTTTATTAAAAATAGATTAAATTAAGTTAAATGATATAATTAGTTTAATTTTTTTAATTTCTAAATTATAATATTATTAAACTAAATTATTAAAAGTAGTAAGTTATTTAAAAATATTTAGTTAATTAAAGATTTAATATAAAATATTTAAGAGAATATTATATTCTCTTTTTATTTTAATTTAAGAAATTCTAGTTTTATTCTTTTTTAACTCCAGCAATCTCTGATAATGATTTACCTTCTTTTAATAATTTAAGAATTCCTGCTTCTTTAATTTTAATGTTAAGTGTTTCTAACATTACTTGCTTGAATGTTTCTTGTGGTATAATAAGTACTCCACTTTCATCACCAAATAAAAAGTCTCCTGGTTTAATTATTTTTCCATCAATTTTTAATTCAGGATTAACTTTACCATATGCAAGTGCCATTCCTGCATTAGGTACAAGATCTAATGCAAATAATGGGAAATCCATATATCTTGTTATATCAATATCTCTAAGGTATCCATAAATTACACATCCTGCAATTCCTTTTTCTTGAGCACAAGTTGAAGCAAGTTCTCCCCAAATTGCTGATGGTTCACCATTAGAATGTAAAAATAATATTTCTCCTTCTTTTGCTTTATCCATTGCAAGTAATCCAGTTCCCCAATCATCAGAATTAGTATCACATGTTACAATTCTACCATAAACTCTATGTTTATTAACAGATTTTAATCCATTAATTACACCACTTCTTCTTGCAACAGTGTTATATGCATCAGATACTTGACAAGTACATACAGAATCAAGTAATGCTTTTAAATTAGTATATGCTTCTATATTTGATTCATCATCTTTAAGGTATAAATCTTCTATAGAAAAGTTATCTTCAGTTAAATTAATATCTTTTAATTCATTTTTTTCATTACTTTTACTTTTTTTGGATGCCATTTTTAAAACAGTTTTTGGAGTTATTTTAGACAATTAAAACACCTTTATTTTTTAAATACTGTCTATTTAAATTTTATAAATAAAATCTAAGTGATTAAATAATTAGTTTTATTAATAATTTCAGTTTAAATAGGCTTTTTGATTAATAAAAAATTGTATTAAATTTAAGTAATTTAAATTTTAATTAGAAAAAATCTTTTTATAATAATAAATATTATATTATATTTTTGGTTTTTATATTATAAAATATTATTTAATTTATTAAATATTTTTAAGTCTAAAAATTAGGTTTTAATAGTTTTTATTTTTTTATAGTGTCATTTATTTTATTAAGTATTTTTAAATGTAAAAATTAGTTTTTATTTTCTATTTTATTATTTAATTATATTTAATTAGAGTTTTTTTTTTATTCTTTTTTATTTTATTTTTATTAGTATTAACTTAGTCTTATTTTAGATTATTATTTCTAGTTTTATACGATTTTATCTTTTTGTTTTCTTTTTGTATTATAAAATTTCAATTATTTGTTTTTTATTTTATAATTTTAATTTTTAAATATACAATTTTATATATTAGTTTTAACTAAATATATTATAGGTAAATTTAAGATTCATTACATACTCGAAAGAGTTTATTATTATTATTAATTTAATTATTTCACAATTATTTAAGAAATTTAAAGGAGTTAAGACTTCAAATTAGTTATTATTTAAATTTAAAATATTATTTAACTTAAGTAAGGTAAAATTTTTAGTTTATTGTTATTTACCTTTATTAAGTGTTTAATTTAGTTGTTATCAAAATTTAAAATTTTTATTATTAAAATTATATTGTTTAGGAAAGTTAATTTATTAATAACTTATTGTTCTTCTAAATAGGTGTATTTCGTGTTGTTTAATTTATAATTTAAAAAAGATTTATTCATTATAATTTGAATACATTATTTGGGATTGTCTTTACTCGATTTTTTGTTTATAATTGTTCTATTATTTTAATATATTAGCGTAAGCTATGCTCTTTTTGTATGATTTTACCTAAATAAATTTCATTTATTTAATTGATAATTAGTTAATTTTTATTATTGTTAATTAACAATTTATAGAGTTATTAGCTGATTATTTTAGATAAAAATTATTTATTATTTTATATTATTTCAATAAATGGTTTTTAGGGTAATTTAAATGTATTATTTTTTAAGAACTGTTTATAGTACTTGAATTATTAATAATTTAAGTTAATAATATATTTAAATTCTAATTTGAATTTTTTAATTTGAATTGTAATTTAAATTTGATTTATAAATTTTATATGACTTATTAAAATTAAGCCGTAAAGGAGGCTTATTATGTCAAAAGGTGAAGAACTAACTACTACTAAATATCTCATCTATGCAGATATTACTGCTAATGGGGTTGTTGAAAAACCTGATGTTGTTGGTGCTATCTTTGGTCAAACTGAAGGTCTTTTAAGTAATGATTTAGATTTAAGAGAACTTCAAAGAACTGGAAGAATAGGTAGAATTCAGGTTATTATTCATTCTAATGGTGGTCGTGCTAAAGGTGAAATAGTAATTCCTTCTAGTTTAGATAGGATTGAAACAGCTATTTTAGCAGCATCACTTGAAACAATTAATCGCGTTGGACCTTGTGAAGCAAACATCAAAGTTAATAAAGTTGAAGATGTTCGTGCAGTTAAAAGACAACAAGTAGTCAACCGTGCAAAAGAAATATATAAAGGTATGATGGATAGTGTTACTCCTGCAAGTATGCAAATGATTGAAGAAGTAAGGGAAGCTATGCGTGTTCATGAAATCTCTGAATTTGGTGAAGAAAGACTTCCTGCTGGACCTAGTGTTCATACTTCAGATGCAATTATTGTTGTTGAAGGAAGAAATGATGTATTAAATCTTTTAAAATATGGTATTAAAAATACTGTTGCTGTAGAAGGAGTTAATGTTCCTAAATCTATTGCAGATTTAACTAAAAAAAGAACCGTTACAGTATTTGTTGATGGGGATCGTGGTGGAGAACTTATCTTAAAAGAGCTTCTTCAAGTAGGAGATGTTGATTTTGTAACTCGTGCTCCTGTTGGAAAAGAAGTTGAAGATCTTGAAAAAGATGAAGTTATTACAGCACTTAGAGATAAAACTCCTATTGAACAATTTTTAGCAACTACTAGTTTAATTTCTAATTCAGAAGTTCAAAATAAAAAATCTTCTAGAAAATCTAAAAGGAATAATAACCATAATAATCATAATAAATATAATCAGAAAAATAATTATAAATCTGATAATGATTATGATTACGATGACATTGTTGAACAACCAGATATTATTGTAGAAGATGATGATGAAATCAGTTTAATGAAAGATATGTTAAAAGAGATTGAAGGTTCTGGAACTGGAGAAATCTTAGATAATGCATTAAATCTTATGAAAGAAGTAAGTGTTGAAGAACTTTATAATGAAGTTCAACATGTTGAAGATAATGCAGAAACTATAATTTTCGATGGTGTAGTATCTCAAAGACTGGTTGATGCATCTTATAAAAATGGTATTAAAAATATAGTTGCTTTTAAATCTCAAGATATTGTTAAAAAACCACATGGTTTAAAAGTTATTACTTTAGAATAAAAATGGACTTTTTTTCTATTTTTATTTTATTTATTTTATTCTAGTTTTATTATTATTATTTTGTCTTGTTTTTTTGTCTTATTAAGTTTATTTTTTGTTTATTTTGTTTTTAGTTTGTTTTATATTATTTTGCTTATTTTTGTTTATTATTCTTAGTTATTCTAATTTTTCTAATTTATTTATTTACCTTAATTTTAAATATTAATTTATTAGTTTTAGATTATTAAAGCTATTATTTGCTTATTTACATTAAATTACTATTTAAACTATGTAAGACATTCATTTCTTTCCATTTAATAAATCCTAATTCATCAATGTATTCTTCATCGCAGTGAACTTTTTCTACACGTCCAAAGAATACTTCATGTGTACCTGGTTTAATACTGTCAATAACACTACATTCAAAGTTTACTGGGCAATCTACAATAAGTGGTGCATTTACAATATCTGCATCAATAGTTTTAATATTTTCTAGTTTATTTACATCACGACCTGAAACTGTACCTAAATATCTTACAATGTCTATATGTTCGTCTGTTGGAATATTAACTACAAATTCTTTTTGTTCTTTGATTATATGATGTGAAAATCTTTTATCAATAATTGCAATCATTATGATTTTTGGATCAAAACTTACATTTCCTATGAATCCTACTGCAAGTGCATTATCATGTCCATCTTTATCTCTACAAGATACAATAGTACATGGTTCTGGATTTACATATTTATCGTATTTTACTTCTTTTTTCATTTTTAAAACCTTTTATTCTTATAATATTCTCATTTACTTATTTAATTTTAAGATATTTTTCATATAATTAATTTTCTTATGATTTTATGTTTTTTTATTTATTTTTCTTTATTTAATTTTTTTATTTATTTTTTAGTATGATTTTATGTTTTTTTATTTAAAATATATTATAATTTAATTAATCTTCAAGATCATTTTCTATTTTGCGTATGACTTTAGCAGGAACACCTACTGCAAGTGAATTATCAGGAATATCTTTTGTTACTACTGCACCAGCACCTATTACTACATTATTTCCAATGTTTACTCCAGGTAATATTGTAACGTTTCCACCTAACCAAACATCATTACCTATTTTAATAGGTTTTGTTAGTCCTTTATGTTCTCTACGATCTTTAGGGGATAATGGATGTCCAACACTTGTAATTAAGGTGTTTGGCCCTATCATAACATTGTTTCCTATTGTTACTTCATCACAGTCAAGTATTACTAAATTGTAGTTTCCTACAAAATTATCTCCTATTGTAATGTTTTTACCATTATCACATTGGAATGGTCTCATTATTTCTATGTTTTCTCCAACTTTTTTAAACATCTTTTTTATTTGTTTTTCTTGTGCTTCTTTATTTTCTGAGGGTATATTATTGTAGATATCTGTTTGTTTCATTGCATTTTCTTTAATTTGAGATATTTCTGGATCTGTATAATCATAATCAAGTCCTAATTTAAGTTTTTCAAGCTCACTTAACATAATATCACTTTAATCTTTTTATATTTTTCAAATGAATTGTTTATTTATTTTTTATTATTATTTTTTAGTTTAATTTTTTATTTTAAATATTTTTAGCTATTTTAATTATTTTTTTTAGTTTTTTATTCTTTATTAAAATTTTAAATATTTTTAGCTATTTTTTAATTTTAATTTTTACCAAAATATTTATTTACTTCGTTATACTATTATTATTTACTTCGTTATACTGTTTAGTTTATAATTTTATTTTAATTAATTTAATAGTAAATTATTAAATAATTTATTATTATCTATTTTAATTCAGTATAAATGATTATTTGTTAATAAAATATGTTGAGGAAGATATTATGCCTAGGTTTTCAAATATGAAGAAAATAAATAATACGAAACAAGAAAGACTATATAATTCTTCTATTGAGCTTCCTCAGTATGATGAAAATGGGGAAAAAATTAGTATTTTAGATTTATTTAATTTTAATGAAATGTGTGAAGATTATATTATAGATTTAGAAATTAGAAATTATTCAAAAAATACAATTAAAACATATACAAATATTATTCAAAATTTTATAGAATTTCTTGAAACACAAGATAATTTATATGATGAAAGAATTTTTGTAAGATCATTTAAACGTTATATTCAACATCTTAAGAGAGATAATGAGGTTTCACAGAATTATATTTATCTTGTAACAATTACTATTAAGAAATTTTTAGAATTCAATGATATTGATTTTTTATATGATATTGAATTTCCTAAAAGAACTAAATCTCTTCCTAAATCTTTAAATGAGCATGAAGTTGAACTTTTAATTGAAGCAGTTGATAATGATAAGGAAAATACTGATTTGCAGAAATTTATTAAGATGAGAAATAAAACAATTTTCACAATATTATACTCTTCTGGTCTTCGTATTAGTGAATTATTAAATTTAAAATTTAATGATATTGATTTTGAAACACGTACTATACGAATTAGAGGTAAAGGTGATAAAGATAGAATTGTTTTATTTGATAATAATACAAAAGAAGTTATTTTAGAATATAATAAATTAAGGAATCAATCTAATCCTTTACTTATATATAATAAAAATGGGGATAAATTGTCATCACGTTATGTTGAAGTTTTAATTAAAAAGTATGCTAAAGCTGCAGGTATTAAGAAAAAAGTTACTCCTCATATTTTAAGACATTCTTTTGCAACACATTTGCTTAAACATGGTGTAGATATAAGAATAATTCAACAATTACTTGGACATGCAAGTTTATCAACTACACAGATATATACAAGTGTGGATATGGAGTCTGTTAAAAATATTTATGACGAAGCAAGATCTGAGGAAATTATTTAATAATATAGTTTTATAACTTGAATTTTAAGTATTTAGATAAAAAGAGAGATATTAATTTTATTATTTAAATTAAATTTTAAATAATATTTTATTTTACTTGTTTATTTAATATAATTTTTATATTATCTTATAATTTCTTTTCAATTAGCTATTTACTTGGTTTTATTTAATTCTAAGCTTATTTAATGATTTTTATTTAATGGTAATTTACTAACATTTGTATATTAAAATATATAATAATTATATGATTTATTAATATATTTAAATAAGTATCTTTCTTATTTTTAAAAATTAAATGGTAAGTTATTTAAATAATAATAATTTTTATATATAAAACTATCGAAACATTTATATATTATTAAACATATACTATATAATGTATGGGATTAATTTTTAACTGATTTTTTATGAAAGTTTTAGGTAATAGTTTGCATATTGCAAATTCTGGTAAATTAATTGCAAGAGGAAAACAGACTCCTGTTGCTGGTGCTATAGTTTTTAATAGTAAAAAGAAAAAGATAGGTAAAGTTAATACTGTTTTTGGGCCTACTAAAAGCCCATATATTTCTATTAACCTTTTTAGATCTACTAATAGAGATAATATTATGGATAATTATGGAGAAAAATTATTTGTATCAAATAATAATAAAAAAAGTAGAAAAAGAAGAAAATCACGTAGAAATAATTAATTAATATATTAAAACACTATAATCAGTTTATAGTTGTTATTATTTAATATTTTTAATTTTTTTTAATTAAACAGATTTAATATTATATATTTTATTTTAGTTATTATATGAAAAATTTTTATTCATGGGGATGATAATATGGATAATGAAGAATTAAAAAATATGATTTCTAAAACTAGGAAATCCAAACAAATTTTCAGTAATGGTGTTCCAGATAATCATATTTCTCAGAAAGAACAAATGCAACATGATGTATTTGATATGGATAAAATCACCCAATGTCCAGAATGTGGTTCAGATAAATTTATACGAGATTATGTAAGATCTGAAGTTGTTTGTGAAAATTGTGGTTTTGTTATAGATGAAAACCTTCTTGATATGGGTCCTGAATGGAGAGCATTTGATCATGAACAAAGAGATAAACGTACTCGTGTAGGTGCACCTACTACTTATACCATTCACGATAAAGGTCTTAGTACCATGATCGATTGGAGAAACAAAGATATTTATGGTAGGGATATTCCTGCTCGTAATCGTGCTCAATGGTATCGTTTAAGAAAATGGCAAAGAAAAATCAGAATTTCTGGTGCTACTGAAAGGAACCTTGCTTTTGCATTAAGTGAACTTGACAGGTATTCTTCTAGACTTGGTCTTCCTAGAAGTGTTAGGGAAGCAGCTTCAGTTATTTATAGAAGTGCTGTTGAAAATAAACTTATTCGTGGTAGAAGTATTGAAGGTGTAGTTGCTGCTAGTTTATATGCTGCTTGTAGGCAATGTAAAGTTCCTCGTACTTTAGATGAGATTGCAGATGTTTCAACTGTAACTAAAAAAGAAGTAGGTAGGACTTACAGGTTCTTAGCTCGTGAATTACATATTAAATTACCACCTACATCTCCTGTAGATTATGTACCTAGATTTGCTAGTGAATTAGGTTTATCTGGTGAAGTTCAATCTAAAGCTATTGATATTATTAATCAAGCTATGGATAAAGGATTAACTTCTGGTAGAGGTCCTACTGGTGTTGCTGCAGCTGCTTTATACATTGCATCTGTTTTATTAGGTGAAAGAAAAACACAAAGAGATGTTGCAGAAATTGCTGGTGTAACTGAAGTTACTATTAGGAATAGGTATAAAGAATTAACAGAACAATTAGATATGGGAGTAACATTATAATCCCATTATTTAATTAAATTCTTATTTTTAGCTATTTAATTTCATCAAATAGTTATTTTTATTTGTTTTTGCTCTTTTTGTTTTTATTTTTTGTCTTTTTAGTTGTTTTTGTGTTTTTTGTGTTTTAGATTTTTTTGTCTTTTTTAGATTTTTTTTTATTAATTTTAATTTTTACTATTTTTTCTATAATTATTGTTAAATTATATGTTTTTGTTTTATTTTTTCTAATAATTCTTATAGAATTTTAGATTTTTATTTTATTTTTTTGTTTTTTATCTAATATTTTTTATATCTAAGTAATTATTTTATTTA
>NZ_MRCT01000081.1 GCF_002208625.1 Methanobrevibacter sp. 87.7 | reverse complement strand
TAATATAATTATTAAGTAAAAATAATAAAAAATATAATTTAAGGCCCTTATTTTAAATATAATCTTTTTATTTAAATAAAAAACATTTTTATTCTTAAAACACAAGTCTAAAAATTTATTTAATATCATCTTATTAAAAATTAATTTACTTATTAAAAGCAATCTTAATAAAACTAAAAAAAAACTATACTTAAAAAAAAGCAAAAATAGTAAAAATTAATAAAAAATTAGACTTTAAAATTAAAAAAAAATTAAAAATAATATAAACTTTTTAAAGTTTAAAAATTATTTTATTTATATTTTGTAATGTTTTGCTGGGTTTCCTGAGAAATCAGCAATGGTTGCGTCCCCATGAATTGTAAATAATTCAAATACAGGGTTGTCACCAGTGGAGTATAATGATTTTACAATTTCGTTTGAATCAATGACTTTTTGTTTAAGTTCAACATCATCAATAAATTCTACTTCTCCTTTAATTCTTATCCATTGGAATTCAGGAGTTGCAGTAGTCATTTCAAATTTTGGATCTGCATCTAATTCTTTGAACATTGATTTTGTGTTTGCAGTACAGAAATATGGAACATCATTTTCTTCAAAGTAGTAAAGAATTGGTCTTACTTTTGCTTCTCCATCTAATCCTTTAGTTGCTAAGTATACAAGAGAGTTTTCTTCTAAAAATTTAATTACATCATTCATTTTATTCACATCCATTTTTTTAATTTAATATATTTCAACAATTTAGTTTCAAACTAGTATTCTTCTAAATCATCATATTTAATGATTTATTAGCTTTAAACTAAAATTTCTATTATATTTTTTTATTTTGTAATTATAACTATAGTTAAATCCATATAAATAGGTTTTGTAACTTTTTAGTAACTACCTTAATTTTATCTGAATTAACTTAATTAGTTATAGATTTAATTTTAAATACATAATTTACATTATATAATTTAAATAACTATATATAAAAGGTTTTTGTAACTACCAAGTAATCATGTTACCTTCTAGTTACCACAAACCCAAATACCATAATTATTTTAAATTATAACTACTTCTCACACATTATAATATAAATAACCACTTATAAAAGGTTTTTGTAACTATTAAGTAATTATGTTACCTTTTAGTAACTATACTTAATTTATTTAGATCAAATCAAGCATATCTTTTAAAGATTGATTTAAATCATTATCAATTGATATACCATTATTTATTCCTTCTGGAATACTTGCTTGATTTAAGTTCATTCTTATTAATGTTGAATTTGGATAAACATGACAATATTGCTCAAATGGGAATCTAATAATTGTTGGAGTATTATATCCTACACCTAATTCTAAAAATACTGTATTTTTATCTACTGAATCTTTTAAAAACTCTTTGTATTTATTATAATTTTTATAATTTTCTCCTTCAACGAATTTATTATCACATCTAAGATTTTGAATTAAGAATTCTCCACATTTAGGACAATATGGAATATCATCACTACTTATAGTATAATCATCTACTTTGTTTTTAATCATGGATTTTATATATTTTTCATTATAATAAACATCATTAGAACAAGGTACTATACATTGAAATTGAGAATATTGTCCTTGTGGTTCAAATATTTTTTCTTGTTTAAATCCTGCTTTTTCAAGTTGATAATCAACATTAGTGGATATAATATAATAATTTTTATCTTTAAGTATATTGTATAAGCTAATATATGGCTTTAATGCTGGTGTTTTATATCTTACTTCATTTATATGATGAGACCAGAAACCCCAATATTTACAGGCATTATCTTTATTTAAGAAAGTCCAAAATACTCCCATAACTTCAGATACATTATGATATCCTAATTTTGCATATTGTGGATAATGTTCTTTGAAGAATTTTTCATCTGCATAGTTTACTCCACCTGCTGCAGATAATCCAGATCCAACACCTACAACAATATTGTCTGCTTCTGAAATTTTATCATATGCTTTTTTAATTTTTTTTGAATAATTGTTAAACATTTTAACCTCTTTAAATAGTATTTTTATAAATTTTCTTATGTTTTTCTAATTTTCTAACTTTCTAACAATCTTTTATAAATATAACCTTTAACAAGAACCCTAATCCTCTAACAATCAGCTATAAATATTACTCAAACCTTTAACAAGAACCCTAATCCTCTAACAATCTTTTATAAATTTCTAATTGTTCATCTTCAAATACATCAAATATTACCATTTCAATACTTGTATCTGGATTATTTTTTAAATAACTTGATACTGCGGAACATGCAGCTTTTGCAGCATCTTCTTTAGGATAATTAAAGACACCTGTTGATATATTTGGAAATGCAATTGTTTTTAGATTATATTTATCTGCAAGTTTAAGAGAATTAATATATGATGATTTTAATAATTCTTCTTGTTCTTTTGTAGGTTTTGTACCTTGAATTAATGCAGGACCAACAGTATGAATAACATATTTAGCAGGTAAATTATATCCTTTTGTTATTTTTGCTTGTCCAACTTTTTCATCATGACCTTGTTTAGTCATAATCTTATTACAATCATATCTTAATTGTATTCCTGCTGCAGAGTGAATTACATTATCAATACAATTATGAAGTGGAATAAAACAACCAAGAAGTTTAGAATTACATGCATTTACTATTGCATCTACTTTTAAGGTAGTTATATCTCCATGGAATATTCCTATTTTAGGATTTTTATTTGTTGGTTTAATTTCATTAGAAGAAACTAAATTTTTAGAATTAGTTTCATAAGTTAATAATTCATCTTGGATTTTTAAAAACTTTTTAGATATTGGTCCAGGTAGACGAATATTCATTAAAGATCTTAGAAGTAATCTTTTATCAGTATAATTCTTTGGGATATCTATTTTTTTATCTAATTCTGATATTAACTCTTTAAGTAGGAAATCTACCATTTCTTCTTTATCCATAAAATACCTCCTTTTATACTATTGAAATACATGTACCTATTATATACTTAGTTAATAAATATATTTTGTAATAAATAAGTAACTATGTTACTAAATAGTAACTATAAGATTTAAACATATATAATCAACTTATACTATTAAACATCCACAATAAACCAAAAACAACATAAACCAATTATAAAAAAACTAACTAAACACACACCACAAACCAAAAAAAAAACAAGATAATCAATTTATAATATTTAATTAAATACTAATTTTAATTTTAAAAAAAATAATTTTTTTAAGATAATTAATAAGTTAATTGTTAATATGAGAAAATTACTAATTTATTTATAAGTATAATAAAATAATTAAAAATTAAAATATTTTTTAATTATTAAAATATGTAAAAATAGAATTTATTATAAATTTTAAAAATGAAAATTTTATTAATTTTAATTTATAAATTTTAGATTAAGTGATATTAATGAATGCTAAACAAGGATTACAATTTCAATGTCCAATTGATAAAGTAGTTGGTTTATTTAATAAAAAATGGACGATACAAATTATAAGAGATATGTTTTTTGGTAAAAAACAATTTTCAGAGTTTAAAGAAGATAAACCTAATTTAAGTAATAAAGTCCTTTCACAAAGATTAAAAGAACTTGAAAATGAAGGAATTATTGAAAAAAATATTGTTGAAACACATCCTGTAAAAACAGAATATTCTTTAACTGATTATGGACGTGGTTTAAATAGAGTAATCTATGAAATTGCAATGTTTAGTTTAAATAGTGGATTTGAAGAGTATTCTAATAAAAATAAAAGGGATGAAATTCAGGATTTATTTAAAGATACTCTTAATATTGATTAGATTCAACTAGTATTATTCTATTACTTTAATATAGATTAAATTTAGCTAATATTTGCTATATTATATTAATAATCTTTTTAGTTAGTATTTATTCTATTAAATACTTTTAATTAATCTTTGAGTAGTATCATTAAATTTATATTATTTATTTAATACTGATTATATCTTTTATATTTTTTATTGCTTATATTAAACTACTGTTTTTTTATTTTTTATTTTGTACCATATATTCTGTCTCCAGCATCACCAAGACCAGGAAGAATATATCCATTTTCATTAAGATTTCTATCTACAGTTCCACAGAATATTTCAACATCAGGATGTTTTTCTTCAATAGTTTTAATTCCTTCAGGTGCTGCAACAATACATAATAACTTAATTTTACGTACCCCATCTTTTTTAAGCATATCTATTGTAGCAGAGGAACTTCCACCAGTTGCAAGCATTGGATCTATAATTAAAACTTCCCTATTAGCAATTCCTTTTGGCATTTTATAATAATATTTAATTGGTTTTAATGTTTTTTCATCACGATATAAACCAATATGTCCTACTTTTGAATTTGGAATTACATTAATAATTCCATCTAACATTCCCATACCTGCTCTTAAAATAGGTACAATTGCATAGTTATCTTCATTTAACATTTCTGTTTTTAATTCTTCTAAAGGTGTTTGAATTGTGACTTCTTCAAGTTTTGCATCACATGTAGCTTCATATGCTAAAAATGTTGAAATTTCTGTTATTAATTCACGAAATTCTTTTGTTCCTGTATTAACATCCCTTAGAATAGCTAATTTATGTGTTATTAAAGGATGATTTAAAACATGCACATTCATTAAATATCTCCTTAAATTTATATTTTAAAAACAGTTAATTTATTATCTATTTAATATTAAATTTTAAGTCTTTGTCTAAAATTTTGTTTTTTAAAGTATATGATTTTTATTAAAATATTTAAATAATATTTTTACCTATTTAAAATTCTTTAAAATTTAATATCTTATTTAAATGATGATTCAATTATTAATTAAAATTTTTAATTAAATTTAATAAAACACTAGAAAAAACAAACTAAACACCATAACAAAACAATAAACATTATAAAAATTTCCTTTTTAATTAAAAAAAGTAATCAATATTTTAAATAATTAATAATTTTAATATACAAGTAATTTTCAATACTAAAAACCAGTATAAATATCATATAATTAGTAAAAAATATTAAATAATTAATACAAATATAGTACTACTATAATTCAAAAATACTAAGTTAATTTAATATAAATTTACAAATAAAAAGTATTTTAGAGTTATAAAAAACAATATAAGAAATTTTTAAAAATAAAATTCTGAATTTAAGCTTAATATAAGTTTATAAACTTAATATAAGTTTAAAAGAAATTTCATATTTAATAATTTTATTTAGTGGGAAAAATGAAAGAATTAAAATGGGAAATAAAATTTACTATAGTATTAATTGTCTTAATATTTGTAATATATGGCCTAAATTATATTATATTCAAAGATATTGATGAGATACTAAATTATGTAATGTTACACTTAGGATTTATACCAATTGATATAATCATTGTAACACTTGTTATTGATAAAGTAATGGATAATCATGATAAAAAAGCTTTACAAGAAAAAATTGACATACTTATGGGTTCATTCTTTTCAGGAATTGGAAATGGTTTAATATATAAGTTTTATCATGCAAATGGAGAAAATGATATAACTAAAGATCTTAAATTTATTAAAACTTGGAAAGAAAAAGATTATGAAAATACATTAAAAGAATTAGAAGAAAATCCAATACCTTTTAATTCAAAATTAAAACCTGAAGATCGTGCTGAATTTTTTGTAAATTTAAAGCAATATCTAAATGAAAGAAGACCTTATCTATTTGATTTAATTGAAAATCCAACTCTACATCAAACAGATAATTTTTCAGAATTACTTCTTGCTATGATGCATTTAACTGATGAATTAGATTATAGGAAAACATTTGAAAATCTTCCAGAAAGTGATTATACACATTTATTTTATGATATAAGTAGAGTTTATAGTAAATTAATATATGAATGGGTAAGATATCTTGAATATACTTATAAAAACTATCCTTATATGTTAAAATTAGCAGTTCGTATAAATCCATTTAACGAAGAAGCTAGTATTTACGTAAAAGAATAGAAAAAATTTATTTTAACTTCTTTTTTTATTTTTTTAAATAAAATTAAATATATAAATAGCTATAAAAACTAGTTCTTAAAAAAAATAAATTGAAATAAATAGCTATAAAAACTAATTCTAAAAAAAAACCAAAAAATAAATAGCTAAAAAACAGTATATAATAAAAATAGCAAAAAACAATAAAATAATTTAAAAAACAGCGAAAAATAAAATTTTGGATTATTTAAAAGAATATTTAATCTTCTAAATAATGTTTAACTTTATTAGTACATTCTTTAATAATATTTGCAGCAGCATAAAATTCTTCTTTTTCAAGATCAGTCATATGAATAGGAACAATCATTTTAATACCTTCTTTTGATAAAATCGCAGGGACACCTAATGATACATCATGAACTCCTTCAACTTCACCATCTAAATAGGTAGTAACTGTTAAAATTCTACGACTGTTTGTAATAATATTTCTAGTTAAATCTGCAATTGCATAAGAAGGACCATATTCTGTTGCTCCTTTCTTAGATATTATTGAATTTCCTGCACTTTTAAGTCTGTTAATAAGAACATCTACATTTAAATTAATTGGTTCAATGAAATAATTTAAAGGAATACCACCAATAGTAGTTGAGCTTAAAAGTGGAACCATATGGTTACCATGTTCTCCAATAACTCTTGTATGAATTTCACTACTATTAATGTTAAAGTAATTAGATAAGAACATTTTTAATCTTAAAGAATCTAAATGGTTTCCAAGACCAATAACTTTACTTTTATCAAAACCAGATGCTTCTAAAGCAATTGTTGTCATTACATCAACAGGGTTAGTTACAACTAGGATAATAGAGTTAGGAGCATGAATAGCAATTTGTTTAGAATAATCTCTAACAATTTTAGCATTAGGTATTGCTAAATCTAATCTATCCATACCTTGTTTTCTTGGAATACCAGAAGTTATTATTACAATATCAGATCCTGCAATATCTTCAAAATCACAAGATGGAATAAATTTACATAAAATATTCTCAGCAGCTAAAGCATCATACATATCAAGTACTTCACCTTCAGCTTTACTTAAACTTGATGGTCTACTGAACATTACTATTTCATCAATAACATCTAAGGATGCTAAAGTGAATGCAACATTTTTACCGATTGTTCCAGTTGAACCTAATATACTAACTTTTGCCATATATAAATTTTATATATTATTATAAAAATATTTTACCTTTAATATATATAGTATTTTAAAAAAATTTTTATTAAGAGAAAATAATCGAAATAATAAACTAAATTTTACTACTTTAAACGATATTCTTAAAAATATCAATAAATTTAAAATTATATAAAATAAATACATATTAATGTTTAAATCTTAAATTAAATTAATCATAAAACCATTTAAATTCATCTTGTTTTAATAAAGCAATATCAATTGATAAATCAGATATATCATAACTATTTTTTAAACAATAATCAATGTTTGTAATAGCAATTAACGATTTAGCTAAAAATCCTAATTCCCTAGAAGATAAATCTGAAAGTTTTTCTAAATAAAAATTCTTATTTTCCTCTTTAATTGTTTTAATTTCTTTTTTAAGACAATCATAAGAATTATTAAAACCATGAACAATTGCTTTTAAATCATTAAGATTATCTTCATCTAAATTAAAATCATATTTATTATCTGAATCTTTTATATCATCTTTTAACTTACTGAAAGATTTATTATCAAAAATCTTTTATATCATTTTTAGTAAGATTTAACTTATTAAAAAACTTATTATCTGGATTTATATCCTCTTTTAACTTATTAAAAGATTTATTATCTGAATTAATTATATCCTCTTTAATAATATTTAACTTATTAAAATAATCATTATAATAAGATTCAATTCTATAAAATAAATTATACTGAAATTTTGGATGTATACCTGATAAAAATGCTACAATATCCTTTGTTTGAGAAAAAGCAAGAATTAAATTATCACCTTCATAAACTACTTTTTTAAAATCACTTGTAATAACTTCCCCATCAAGTAAAGTAATAAGTTCAAAATTAATAAAATAAGGTTCATTACTTATTGTATCATAACCTCCAATAACAATACCTGTTTTCTTAAGAATTAACATTCTAATAAATAATTTATATAAAAGATCTTTAATATAAGTATTAGAACAAGAAAATAAGGAAGCTAAATTATTAAAAAAATTATCTAAAGATTTAAATTCCTTATTACTTTTAATACTTTCAAAAACTGTTTTATATTTATCAATATCAAAATTGTTTAAAAATTCTTCAAAAGATTCTAGACAAGCTTTTTCTTCATTATCATTTAAAATATCACGAATAAAATTACCAAATAATCTTAAAAATTCAAATTTAATTAATTTAATATCCATTTCATAATCAGAATATTCTTCTTCAATATAATCTATTATAGAATATCCTAAATCTTCAAGATTATCATATTTATTATAAGAAATCTCATCTTTAAAATCTAATAATAAATCTTCCATAGAGATACTCATAAAATCTGGATTACCATAAACCATAACTGCCATAACATGTTTTCCTGAAAAATCAAATATTTTATTAACATTATCAAAAATTTTTTCATCATTTAAAATTGTTGATTTATCTGCAGCCATAATTAAATTATTTTCATTTATTAATACTAACTCACAAGTCATTTAATTACCTCAATTTAAAAATAATTAATTAATATTAATAAAAAATAATAATTATAAAATTTTATTATATAATAAAGAAAAAATAAGCAGATATTTAAAAATAAATAAGTTTAAAAT
>NZ_MRCT01000080.1 GCF_002208625.1 Methanobrevibacter sp. 87.7 | reverse complement strand
TTAATTTTTTTAAATTTTTTAATAAAGTTTTAATATAATAAAATATAAATTATCATTAATTATAATTATAAATTCTTAAAGCTTATTAAGAAGGTATTAATCATGATAACATCAGTGCAAAAAGAAATTTTACAAAATTTAATTAATTTATATCAATCTTCTGATGGAAAATCTATTAAAGGGGAACAAATTGCAGAAGTTATGGGTAGAAACCCAGGAACTATAAGAAATCAAATGCAATCCCTTAGAAGTCTTGGGCTTGTTAAGGGAGTTCCAGGACCAAGAGGAGGATATAAACCAACTATTGAAGCTTACCATAATTTGAATATACCTATTACTGATCAAAGTTCAAAAGTACCTATTTATAAGGATAATAATAAGGTTGAAAATTTATCTGTTGCAAAAATAGAATTTACTAGTGTGCCACATCCTGCAGAATGTGAAGCAGCTATTAAAATTTTAGGTAATATTAAATTATTGAATATTGGAGATACTATTAAGGTAGGACCTACTCCAGTAAATAATCTTGGAGTAATTGGTAAAGTTGTTGGTAGAGATGATACCGATAATATAATACTTCTTGAAACAACTACAATTCGTAGTATTCCTAAAAAAACAGTTATTGAAATTGGTAGTACAAATTTAATTACTTTAACTTCTGATAATAGTATTCGTGAAGCTGCAAAAATATTTTCAAAAAATTTAATTGATGGTGCACCAATTATTGTAGATAATATTGCAGTAGGTATGTTAACAGTTACTGATGTTGTTAAGGCTATAGCAAGTGGAGATGAAGAAGCAAAAGTTAGTGATTATATGTCTCCTAAAGTTGTTACTGTAAATAAAGATATGAAAATTGCTAATGCTGTTGAAATAATGTATAATCATAAAATCGGAAGGTTAATTATTTCTGATGATAATAATGATCCTGTTGGAATTGTTACAAGAACTGATTTAATAGAGTCTATGACTAATCTTGAAAAATTCCCAATAAATAGTTAAATCATTATTTATTTTTAATTTTTATAATTACTTTTTATTAACTAACTATTTTTTATTTTACTTTTTTTTTTTAGTTTGTTTTTTAGTCTTTTTCTTATTTTTTTTTCAGGTAATAACACTTTAATTAATAAAAATAGTTTGTAAAAATTGTTTATTTTTTTTGGTTTTGATTGTAGTTTATATGGGTAATTGTTTGTAAGAAATATAATTAAGTTTTAAAAGTAGTTATTTTGAATAATAGTTTATAAAATATAATTATTTAAGTTTTAAAAGTAGTTTATATTAAAAATAGAATTATTAAAGATATTAAATAATAACAATATTATTTATATCTTCAAGTTTTGAACGAGCTAATCTACGAATTCTTGGATATTCATCTTCATTTTCAGCAATTTTAGTTAAAGTTTCTCTATCATCAATCATTTCTACAACAACTTTATGTGATTCATAATTTTTCTCTTTTAAAGCAAGAGTTAATATTTTTTCTCTTCCTTCTTTACTTATTTCATTAGTTTTATCTTTAAATAGTTCTATTCTTTCTCTACAATATTTTTCATGATCTTTAATTACATTAATCTTATTATCTTCAGAGTCTATTTCTTGTTTTAATGGATATCTTTCATCTAATTTTTCATAATAAGATAATGTTTTTTCATATGGTACAAGTAATGCATCCATGAAACATTTTTTGTTTTTAATGAATTCAGATATACTTATAGTTTCATTTTTTAGTTCATCATATGCTTCGTAGAATACTTCTGAATCATTTGTATTATTTAAAATTTCTTTAAGTGCTTCTTCTGTATTTCCTAATTTTTCATTAGCTATTGCACGAATTTCCCATACTGTATCTTTTTTACTGATTTTTTCTAGGATTTTTTTATCATCAATTTTATCTACAATAATTTTTCTAACACTTGAGTTTTTAGAGTTTTCAAGTATTTCTTTAAGATATTCTTCATTATTTATTTTTTTAACAATATCTTTTTTAATCCTTAAATCTTCATTTTCTTCGTAGATTGTATATAAAATATCTTCATTGTTTATTTTTTTAATAATTTCTCTTTTAAGTTGTGGATTTTTATTGTTAATGTATAATTCTTTTAGCATATCTTCATTATTGATTTTATTAACAATTACTTCTTTAACACTATCATTTTTACTATTTAAACCAATTTCTAAAAGACTTTTTTCATCATTTATTTTATCAATTATAGCAAGTTTAAATTCTGGTTTTTCTGCAGTTAATGCAATTTCTTTTAGGATATCATTGTCTTCAATTTTTTCAAGTGCAATATAAACCATATCATTATTTCTATTTGCAATTGCAATTTCTTTTAGTGAATCTAAATCATAGGTTCTATCTGCAGCAATACCTCTTGTATTAAGACAGTTACTGTTTAATGCAATTTTTTTAAGTTTATTTTCATCTTTAACTTTATTTACTGCTATAATACCAATATCAATATCTTCATCTTTAATAGCTATTTTTTCTAAAATATCTTCATTTTCTATTATATCTGTTGCAATAAAACGTGTTTCTTTACATTTACTATTTAATGCAATACAGTAAATATCTTCAATTGAAGTTATTTGGCTTAATGCAAATTTTCCAACAGTGAAATTTGAATTTCTGATTGCTGCTTCTTTATATAATTTTTCTTCATTTATTCTTGATAATGCAATGTTACATATAGCGGGATTTTTATCTTCTAATGCAACTTTTTTAAGAATTCTTTTATTATTAATTTTTGCAACTGCTACTTTTCTTACTTGATCATTTTTAGCTTTAATTGCAATATCATCAAGTAGGTCTATGTTTTTAATACTTCTTACAGCTTTAAGTGCATTTTCTATATTGCCATCATGATATGCAATTTCTAAGTAACCATAATCTTCAGAGCCTATTCTCATATATGCAGCTGACCTTACTTCCCATGATTCATCATTACGGGCGACATCAATAAGATCTTCTAATTCTAAATTTTCAGTTTCAATTGAATGAATTCTTTCACTTATAGAATCACTGTAAATTCCTTTTTTATTGAGTTTTTCCATGAATTCCATAATACCACTAATAATCACTGTATTTTATTAAAATAATTCATTAATATTATAAATGTTATACAATATATATAATTATATAATTCTTATTTTAATAAGTTAATGTTTTTTATGAATTTAGACTATAATAAAGAACAATATGTTTTTTTAAATTAAATAGTCTTTTAAAATTTGAATTTTATATCTTATTACAATTATTTATAAATTCATTTTTATTATGTGGTATTATGGAAGAAAATAAAGGTTTAGATAATATTTCAAAAGAAGTTAATCCAAAAATTAAGGCTCATAAAGTTAAACAAATTGAACTTAAACATGATATGAAAGTCAGTGAACTTATTGATGAATTTGATTCCTCTGGAGTTTTAGGTTCAGGTAGAGTATCTAGAGCAAGAGATTTGCTTGTTAAAATGATTAATGATGATGATATGCAAGTATTTTTATCAGTTGCAGGCCCTATGGTTCCTGGTGGTCTTCGTAATGTTATTGCAGATATGATTAGAAAAGAAGAAATTGATGTTTTAATTACAAGTGGTGCTAATTTAACTCATGATATGGTTGAAGCATTTGGTGGAAGACATTACAGAGACCTTGGTCATAATGATGTTGAACTTAATGATGCAGGAATTGGAAGAATTGCAGATGTTTATACACAAAGTGGTGATTTTGAAGTATTTGAATCTAGAATCACTGAAATGTTAGAAACTATTTGTAAAAAATATGATAATGATAAAGATAAAAGTATTATTTCTATTGAAAAATTATTATATGAATTTGGACTTTTAATTGATGATGAAAATTCTATTTTACACCTTGCAGCAGAACATGGTGTCCATATCTTTTCACCAGGTCTTATTGATAGTATGATTGGTCTTCAATTATGGATTTTCACTCAAGATCATAATCTTGCAGTAGATGCAGTTGGGGATATGCATCATTTATCTGATATTGTTTTTGAAAAAGAAAAAACCGGTGCAATAA
The DNA here is from genome assembly GCF_002208625.1 of Methanobrevibacter sp. 87.7. Lineage (GTDB taxonomy): Archaea > Methanobacteriota > Methanobacteria > Methanobacteriales > Methanobacteriaceae > Methanarmilla. The sequence goes on along the minus strand of NZ_MRCT01000080.1, from coordinate 4,766 downwards.
TGTTAGGTGGAAGTATTCCTAAACATTATACTTTAGCATGTACTCTTTTAAAAGGAGGAATTGATTCAGGTATTCAAATTACAATGGATAGACCAGAAACTGGAAGTCTTAGTGGTGCTCCTCTTGAAGAAGCTATAAGTTGGTCTAAAGCACAACATGAATCTAATTTAGTTACAATAATAGGTGATACAACTATTTTATTCCCACTTATATATGCTGGTGCTATGGATTCTTTTAATGAATAATTACTATTAAAGTTTATTTTAAACTTTTTTATAATTTTTAATTAGAGGTTATTTTAGTGGAATTTATTATTTTACCTATACTTTATGGTTTATCTGGATTTTTCATGAAAATATCTGATGATATTTATGATGAAAAACATAATAAACTTCTTGCAAGTCTAGTTGGAGTTTTATGTGGTATATGTTGTGCTATAGTTACTGGTTCAAGTGTTGATGGTGCATATATTTTTATTGGAATATTAATTGGAAACTTACTTGGTTTAAAAGTTGATGGTATACATCATGTAGTAACTTTAGCAGTATTTTTACTTTTATTGTGCTTTTTATCAGTTCCTCATTTAAATTTAATAATACTTGCTGTTATTATTTTATCTGCATTAATTGATGAAATTGGAAATGATAATGAGAAAATTTATAGTATGAGTAAATTTTTAATGTATTTCTTTGATTATAGATTTACAATGAAAGTTGTAGTTTTAATTCTTGCAGTTCTTGGATATTTAAATATTTGGACTTTTGTCTTCTTTTTATGTTTTGAAATATCCTATGAAATTGGAAGAGTTTTATTTGAAAAGTATTTAATTAATTTAAATTTTTAAATTTAGATACTTTTTAAAATCAGATATTTTTTAATATTTTAATAATTTTTACTTTTTTCTAAAATAATTTAGATTTAAATTTAATATCTATATTTTAAAAATTAATATAATATTATTAAATATTTAAAAAATTATATAAAATTAAATACTATTATGATTATATGGATTATATAATATTTTAAAATTTTAATTATTTTTTTGGTGTTGATATTATTTTTGAAGATAATTTAAATTATAAAGGTTTAAGTATTCCTCGTGGAATTTTAGGTTATGCTCCTATGACTTGTGAAGGATATTTTGGTCATAGAACTCGTTTATATGAAATTGACTTATATAATCAACCTGAACCTATTTCTAAAATTATTAAAAAATCATATGATGAAGGTATTCGTGGAATTAATATTCCAAATAATAAATCAATTTTTGAAGGATTAGATATTGCTAGAAAAGAAGGTGCTGAAATGGAAATTATTGGTACTGTAGGCCATACTAAAGTTAATTATCTAATGCCTGATATGAAAAAAGCACGTCAAGATGCAGATTGTTTAAAAGATATTGAGGTTTTATCTAAATATGATTCTTCTATTATGTTAGTTGATGATTTTTTAGTTGATGCCTATGATTGGGATTATGTTTCTCAGGTACTTCAAGAAATTAAAGATTCTGGTGCATTAGCAGGTATTATTACTTCACGTCCATTTGAAACTAGTCGTCAACTTGCTGATGGAAAATTAGATTCTAATTTATATGATTTTTATATGCTTCCTATTAATAAACTTGGATATACTATGGATGTAGATTTTTTCATAGATGAAGAACAAGAAGAAATGTCTAATCTATTAAATAAAATTAATAAAAAGATTATTATTTCAAGAATTTTAGCATGTGGTATTCAAACTCCTAAAGAAGCTTTCACTTTCCTTAAAACACTTGATTATGCGGATATGGTAGCTGTAAGTGTTGCTTCAGAACGTGAAGCTGAACAAACTTTTGGTACTTTTAGAGAACTTTAATTTTTTATATTTTTTTAAAGTATATTTCATATTTTAGAATTAGTTTTTTTTTTACTTTAGAAATAATTTTTATATTTTAATATAATTAAAAATAGTTTTTATTTAAATTTTTATTATTTTAAATATTTAAAAATAATAATTAAAGAAGAGTTATTCATTAACTCTTTCTTTAACTAATTTTAAAAATTTAGCTGAATCATCAGCTTCTTTTAATTCCCATGATTTAATTACTGGAATTCCTTCAATTGATTCTTTAAATTTATCGTTTTTAATAATGAAAAAAGGATTTGCTAAAGTAATTAATGATAAATCTTTGAGAGGAACTGCCATTTTTTTAAGTGTTTTAATATCTCTATTTTTTTCCAAATCAGTAATTAATGGACTTTCCTTATTTTTTTTGGTGTTTGGTTTTGCAAGAGCATCAAATGGTGATTTTTCTGTAGAAACCACACCAAATCCTAATTTAGCCAAATCATTATTTTCATTTGTTTTGATTTCCTCATTATTTTGATAAGGTTCTAATAAATCAATATCAAATGTGATTTTAGTGTTTAATACTTCTTCTAGCATCATTGCAGTTTCAATATTTGCTTTAACTTTTCCATTTTCATAATTGTATATTGTTTCACGAGATACATGTGCTAAATTAGCAAGATCTTTTAGTGATAAAGAATATTTATTTCTACATTCTTTTAATACATCTCCATTAATATTGACAAAATATCCTCCACGATCAGCTAAGATTTCTGGAAATTCATTGTTAATTATCATATTTTTAAATGTATTAATACTTACTGCAGGAATACCATGTCTTTCATATACAACATCTTCTTCTAATGGATGATTTCTAGTTTTAAGTCCTACGAGTATTGGGCTTGCTAAAAAAACATCAGATATTTTCCTAATTTCTTCTACATGTGATTCATTAACACTATCAATATTAACAAGTACTTTCATTAATAATAATATAAGTTGTCTACGTGCTAACATATCGAAACAACTTTGATTATAAATATTTGAAGTTTGAAAACCTTCTGTTGTTAATATTTTATTTATTTCTTGAATCAATTGCTTCCTATTTGCTGACATAGGAAACCACCTCATGCTTTTTATTTATTTTATTATATTATTATTTATTTTATTTATACTTAAAATAATTTATTATTTTTTTTATTTTTATTCATGTTTTTTAATTGGATTTTATATATTTAATTATTTTTTTAAATTATTTTTAGGATTTATATAATATTTTTCCATAATATTATGTTTTTATTTTTTTTCTTAAAATTTTATTAAGTATTATTGTTATATATTTAATGGTATAAATTTAGGGTGTGTTATTATAAGTTATATTTATGTAGGAATTGATGATACTGATTCTCCTGATGGTATGTGTACCACTTACCTTTGTAATGTTTTATTAAGAAAACTTAAATCTGAAGGTTTTATTATTGATGGATTTCCTAGGTTAATTAGATTAAATCCTTTTGCACCACATAAAACACGTGGAAATGGTGGAGTTTCTTTTAAACTTCCTAAGAAACAGTTTGAAACTAAAAGTTTAGATAAATTAAAACAAATTGTATTAGATGAAGTTGAAGAGCTTGCAATGTTTGATTGTGATAATACTAATCCCGGTGTTGTTTTTTATGATGGAGAAATAACTAAGGAAATGGAAGATTATGCATATAAAACACTTCATGAAATTATTTCTATTAAAGAAGCAGAAGATTTTGCAAAGAGTATTGGTGCAGAAATACATAAATTTAAAAAAGGTAGAGGTATTATTGGATCTCTTGCAGCAATGAGTTGTAAACTTACAGATTACACCTATGAACTTCTAGCATATAGAACTCCTGAAAATAGAGGAACTAAACGTAAGATAGATTATGATTCTGTTGTACTTATGGATAGTAAAACAGATACTTTTGAAAATATTGATGGTAAATATATGGCTATAGAGCCTAATACTCCATGTCCTGTATTATATGGTATTCGTGCAAATGATTATCATAGCTTAGAAGAAGCGCGTGAAATTGTAAAATTAGGTGAACCTGTAGAATCTTATTGTATTTTCTTAACAAATCAACATACAGATATGCATTTAGCAAGAGCAGAAAATATTGCTAGTATGCATCAATATAGTTCTTATATTGTTGATGGTATTGTTAAAGATAAACCACATACTATTGAAGGAGGGCATTTATTTTTTACTTTAATGGATGATTCTGGTGAAATTGAGGCAGCAGCTTATGAGCCTACTAAAAATTTTAGAAAAATAGTAGCTAAACTTAAACCAGGAGATAAAATACGTTTATATGGTGGTATTGGTAAAGAAAATACTTATAATATTGAAAAATTTAAAGTTTTAAAATTAAATGATTTAATTTATAAAAATCCAGTATGTCCTAATTGTAATAAAACTATGACTTCTGCAGGTAAAAATAAGGGATTTAAGTGTAAACATTGTGATTATAAAATAAGAGATTCTAATAAGATTCCACATAAGATTAAACGTAGTCTTAAAAATGGTAAGTTTTATGAAACTCCTGTTTCAGCACGTAGACACCTTGCAAAACCTCTTGTTAGGATGAATCTTAATTAAATTTAAGTTTTAATTATATATTTTATTTAAATTTAATTATTATAATTATTATTATTTATTTAAAGTATTAGATTTGTATTATTAGATTTTTTAGTATTATTAGTCTAGTTATTCTATTAAATTTATAATTATTAGATTATTTGATATTATTTAAGATTTAAAATCTAGTTTATTAAGATATTGATTTTTAAATTTACTTTTTTAAATTAATATTTTTTTAATATTCTATGAATTTTTATAATTTTTATTTTATGTTATTTTTTGATTTTGCTTTTTAGGAACAAATTTTCATTTTTATTTATTT
>NZ_MRCT01000008.1 GCF_002208625.1 Methanobrevibacter sp. 87.7 | reverse complement strand
AACATTTATTTTTTCAGTAAGGTAGTGTATGTCTTCTTTTTTATTTCCTCTTTCAAGGAATAATTCTTTTAATCTTTGCACATATTCATCATAGGTCATAAAAGATTTAAATATATCCATAATAATCACATTTCTTTATCCCTTTTCTTCATAGCCTCATCATAATCCTTACTAACTTTAACCTTTTCATAAAATTTCTCTGAAGTTTTATAGTTAGTTTCTTGTCCTGTGTATTTGAAGAATATAATTTTCTCATCTTTATAATTCTCTGGATCTATTTTGTGTCCTTTTTTCCAGATGTCTGGATAAAATTTTTCAATACCATCACAATAACTTATGGGTTCAAAACCACAATGTCGGTAAAATCAATAGTTACCATCATAACTATCAAGTTTTGTTCCACCTTTTTTTACTGCAAATTCCATTAACGCTCTTGAGTTATCTTTATTTTTATTATTTGCATTTGCACAGACACTTATTATATCTCCGTTAGGTTTTATTGCAATTGTACTTCCTTTTTTAGTTACATACATTTTACAATTATATTTGATATAATCTTCTGGAGCATAATTTAAATCTACTCTCCATGCTTTACGTTGTGGTTGGGATTTTGCAGCAGCATCTAAGTATTTCTTAAATTTTTTAGGATTATTTATTAGTACTGCTCTATGTTAAATTTCATTATTTATGATTTTAATTCTATTTTCACTATTATATAAAAATATTCAAAAAATAAAAATATAAAAAGTCTATGGAAAGATAAATCTTTATAATATGTTATAAATATGAATTAGCCTAAAATTTTATTTAATAAATTATTTTTATGTAATTATGGAAAAATAGCTTTTCTAAGTAATTTTATTAGAGATTAAATATAATTTAATTAATTGTTTATATTGTAAAATATTTTTTTAATTAGTATATTTTATAAAATATTATAAATTATATTAACTAAAATATTTATAATGAAATTTAAAACTACTAGTTATCATAGTCATTTAATTAAAGATACAGAACGTTTATCTGCTTTTTATGAGGCTATTTCTGATTATGCTATAAAAAATGGTATAAATGAATACAGATTAATAAAAGATGATAATGATAATTTAATAAATAAAGTTGTATATGATTTAGGTTGTGGAAGTGGTATTTTATCATATTTTGCTTCTTTATATTTTAATTCTGTAGTAGGTTTTGAAAAGAATCATAGAATAGCTAAATATGCTAGTGAAAATCTTGAAAGTTTTGATAATACATTAATTCTTGAAGCAGATGTACTTGAATTAGAAGGACTTGAAAAAGGAAATTTAATTATATGCGAAATGTTAGATACAGCATTAATTGATGAAGAAGAAGTACCTGTATTAAATCATTTTAGAGAATATATGGAAGAAGATTGTACTTTAATACCTAAAGCTGTTAATAATTTTGCAGAACCTATTTCAACTGATATAAATAATATTTCTTGGGAAGATCCTGATTCTAATTTTAATTATGAGATAATTGGAGATAAAATTAGATATAGTGAAATTAATCTTGAAGAATATATTGATGAAGAATTTAATCAGATTTTAGAATTTAAAATTAATAAAAATTCAATTTTTAATGGAATTAAAATTACAACTGTTACTTTTCTTGGTGATAATATTGTATGTGGTCCAACACCAATGTTTAATCCACCATTGTTTATACCAACTGAAAAATTAGATGTAAAATCTGGAGACACTATTAAAATTAGATTAAAATATATTATGGGTGGAGGTATTGAAAGTATAGAAACTAAAATAATAAGATGATATTTTATTATATTCATGTATATGTACTGTTGGTTTTTTATGATTTTAGTTAATGTTTAAAATATTTTTATTATTTTAATTATTTAATCGTTAAAATCTTTAGATTATTTATGAATTTTAAAAATGATTTTTATTTATTCTATTTCTTAAGTTTGAATTATATGGAATTTTAAAAATGATTTTTAGAATGTGTTAATTGTTTTTTAGGTTTGAATTATATGGAATTTTAAAAATGATTTTTAGAATGTGTTAATTGTTTTTTAGGTTTGAATTATATGGAATTTTAAAAATGGTTTTTAATTATTGTAGTAAAATGATGTGATAAGTATGATTGAAGAAGGGTTAAGAGAATTTTTAAAAGATTATAATAAACTTGTAATTTTAGGTATTGGTAATGATATTCGTGGTGATGATGGATTAGGTCAATATATTGTTAATAAGTTAGATGAAGATATAGATGATGATAATATTGAAATTATAAATGCAAAAACAGTACCTGAAAACTTTACAGGTAAAATAAGATCTATTGATCCAAGTCATATATTAATTATTGATGCAGTAATTATGGATGAAGAACCAGGAAAAATAAGACTTGTAAATAAAGAAGAAGTATCTAGTGTAAGTATATCTACTCATTCAATGTCATTATCATATCTTGTTAATTATTTGGAGATTAAAAAACCATATAATATTCTATTTATTGGAATTCAACCTGAAAATATGGATCTTGGTGAACTTAGTCTTACAGATTCATGTAAAAAATCTTCAGATGAAATTATAAATATTCTTGAAACAGTTTTAAATGATAATTAATCTTTTGTGATTATTTTAATTATTATTGTAGGTAAATATTATGACTTATGGTATAATTTTATGTTCTGATTTAGATACTAATCTTCCAAATGAAGTATCTGAAATATTTAATGATGTTGATTTAATTTTACATCCTGGAGAATTAAAAAATAATAATATTAAAAATGAGCTTGAAAAAACTGCTAAGCTTATTGAAGTAAAAGATACTGATTTAGATAATTATACATTTAATCATAAAATAGAAAGTTCAGATTCAAATAAGGATAATATAAAAATCACTATAGTTTATGGTGATGTATATCCTAAAGGAGAATCTGATGATATGGAAAAAGTATCTGAAGGAGATTTAAGTCAAATATATTCTATTGCTGAATATTTAGATACTGATATTTTAATATATGGAAATAGTTCTAAATCTTCTGTTGATATGTTTAAGGATAAAATATTAATTACACCTAGTTTTAATAATGAAGGTCTTTCTGATTTTTCAATTATGTTAATGGATATTGTTGGAGATGAATTAATTGTTAAAACTTTTGAAATAGGAAAATCTATTTCAACTACATTAAATATTAATTTATTAACTAAAGAAAAGGTTAAAGAATATTCATATAATAATTTTACTGTTGTATGGAATGCTAAAAAATGTATACATGCTGGTGAATGTTGGAGAAACTTGCCAGAAGTATTTAAGCCAGCTGAGAAACCTTGGGTTAAAATAAATATTAAAAGTCCTGATGAAATTAAAGAAGTAATTGATAAATGTCCTTCTGGTGCATTATCTTATAAGGAAAATTAATTTATATAATCGGTTATTATATAATAATAATAGGTGTTTTTATATGGAATATAGTGCAGGGATTATGAGTTATTCCTTTTGGTTTTTAGAATCTAAAAAAACAGTAGAATATATTTTAGAGGGTTTAAATAAAAAAGAATTTGTAAAGTTATCTGTTGATAAGAATATATTCCAAGCTGTTAGTGATAGACGTTCAAGAGAAATGGCAAATTATTTATATCGAAGATTTGAAAAATTTCCTAAAGAAATTTTAAACTATTTTTTAAATGTTGATATAAATTCTGCAAAAATATTTGTTTTAATAGCAACACTTCAAATTGATAAATTATTTTTTGAATTTATGTATGAAGTATTTAGGGAGAAAATCATTTTAGGGAATTTAAAATTAGAAAATAAAGATTTTAATATTTTTTTTCAAAATAAAATGATGCAAAGTGAAAAAGTAGCTAATTGGAAAGAAAAAACAATTAAATCTTTAAAATCAGTTTATTTAACAATGCTTAAAGAAGCTGGAGTAATAGATAATGAAAAAAATATTAAAATACCTTTTTTAGACATGAAACTAAAAAATTTACTTATAAAAAATGGTTATGGACCATTTGTTTATTCAATAACAGGGGATCAATAAATGGATATTGATGAAAGATTGAATCAAATTGAAGAAAAAATTAAGCAGGAATCTTTTAGGAAAAATAAAGGTCTTGGTAATGAAGTAGGTTATTATATATTTGATTATAATCCTGAAGATGAATTGAAGGTTAGAGATTATGTTAAATATCTTAAAGATAAAATAAATAATAAGAATTTTCAATTTAAGATAATTGAATTTGATTTATATGATATATTAATTGATATTTTAAAAAATAAAAATTTTCTTCAAAAAACATTTAAATTTGAAGAAACGAAAGGTAGAGATTTTATTAAGGATAAAGCTGTTGGAAAACTTTTAAAACTTACACAAAATGATAATTTAATTGTAAATTATATAATAAATAACACCTCAAAGAATTCTGTTGTATTTTTAACTGGTGTAGGTAAAGCTTACCCTCTTATTAGATCACATAATATTTTAAATAATCTTAATTTAAAACTAGATATTGCTCCTGTTATTATGTTTTTCCCAGGCAAATACTCAGGAACTGATTTGGTATTATTTAATACAATAAAAGATGGTAATTATTATAGAGCATTTAAATTAGTTGAATAAATTTAATTTTATTATTTTTATTTTAGGTGAATATAAAAAAAGGTTTGATATTATGAAAATTAAAGAAATGTTTGAAAAAGACATTAATCGTGACATTAAAGGTGTAATTAAAGTAGGTCAAGATGATGAAGAAAATAAATTTCAAGAACTAAATGAATATGTAGTTACTAAAGAACTTCTAAAACACTTCAGAGAGTTCTTTAAAAATTATAAAAAATCTATAGATTATCCTACTGATGAAATTGGTGTGTGGATTTCAGGTTTTTTTGGTAGTGGTAAATCTCACTTTCTTAAAATATTGTCTTATATATTAGAAGATAAAGAAGTTCATGGACGTAGACCTATTGATTTCTTTAAAGAAGATAAAAAAATTAAAGATCCACTTATTATTGCAGATATGGAAGCTGCAACTAATATTGATACTGATGTAATATTATTTAACATTGATGCAAAAAATTCAAGTAGTGATAAGAAAAATGCAATAATGAAAGTATTTGTAAAAGTATTTAATGAAATGTTAGGTTACAGTGGAGAAATGCCATTTCTTGCCGATTTTGAAAAACAATTAGATTCTGATGGAAAATATAATGATTTTAAAGAAGAATTTAAAAATATTTATGGTGAAGACTGGATAAATTCAAGAAATGATTATTATTTTATAACTGATAAAATAATTGAAACAATTGTAAATATAGGTTATATGAGTAAAGAAGCTGCTCAGAATTGGGTGGATAAAGCTGAAGATAATTATACATTAAGTATTGAAAATTTTGCAAAAGAAATTAATAAATATTTAAATAGTAAAGGAAAAAATCACCGTATTGTATTTTTAGTAGATGAAATTGGTCAATTTATTGGTGATGATACTGATTTAATGCTTAACTTACAAACAATTACAGAACAGTTAGGTACTGCATGTAAAGGTAGAGCATGGATTGTTGTAACAAGTCAACAAAATATTGATGATTTGATGACTGTAAAAGGTCAAGACTTTTCTAAAATTCAAGGAAGATTTAAAATAAGACTTTCATTTTCAAGTGCAAATGTTGATGAAGTTATACGAAGAAGAATCCTTCAAAAAAATGAAGTAGCAAAAAATATGCTTGAGGCAGATTATCCGAAAAAAGAAGCATTAATTAAAAATTTAATTACATTTGAAGATACAGCGGAAATGAAAGAATATTCTTCAGCAGAAGATTATGCAGAGGTATATCCGTTTATACCTTATCAATTTAATTTACTTCAAGCAGTACTTACTTCAATAAGAGAACATGGAGCATCTGGAAAACACCTTTCTGAAGGTGAAAGATCTATGCTTGCATTATTTAAAGAATCAGCACAAGTAATAGAAGATGAATTTGAAGGTGCTATTATATCTTTTAATATATTTTATAATGCTCTTGACAAGTTTATTGATCATACTCATAGAGGAGTAATTATCAAAGCATCTAATAATGAGAATTTAGATGATTTTGATGTTGAAATTTTAAAAACACTTTTTATGGTTAAATATGTAAAAGAAATTAAAGCAAATATTGAAAACATTACTACTCTTATGATAGATAATATTGATATTGATAGAATTTCACTTAAAGAAAAAATTGAAAAATCATTAAATAAATTAAAACAAGAAACACTTATTCAAAAAAATGGAAAAATATATTTATTTCTTACAAATGAAGAACAAGATATAAATAGAGCAATTAAAAATGAAATTGTAGAAGAGGGTGATGTTTTAAATGAAATTGGAGAAACTATTTTTGAGGATATAATTTCTTTTAAAAAATATAATTTCCAATTTAATAAAGCAATTGATAATATAAATATAGGTCGACAAAGTGGAGAAATTGGTTTAAGAATTATTACACCATATTATGAATTTGAAAATTTAGAAGGTAATAATAATTCAGGACAAATGTATTTTGATGATAATAATCAAATGAGTACTGTTTTAAAAAAATTATCTGAACAAAATAATGAAGTAATATTGTATTTAAATGGTGATGATATTTATCTTGATGAAATATTTGAATCACTTCAAATTAAAAAATTTTTAACTAAAAAAAGTACTGAAATAAAAGAAGAGTTATTAAGCGCTAAACGAGAAGAAAATAATGAAAAAAGTAGTAGAATTAAATTATTTTTAGAAGAAGCTATAAAAACTGCAGATATTTATATAAGTGGACGTAAAGTAGAAATTATTGAAAAAAATCCCGATAATAGGGTGAAAGAAGCTTTAAGAAAATTAGTATCTAAAGTTTATAATAAACTTAGTTATATGGAAGTTAATCCATCAGAAATAGATATTTTAAATAATATTAAAGAAACTAAACAAGATAATTTAATTGAAAAAGATAATATTTGTAGTAATGCATTAAATGATTTAGAACGGTTTATAGATTCTAGAAATTACAATCATATAAATCCTACTTTAAAAACAATATTTGAACATTTTTCAAAAGCACCATATGGTTTTAAAGATGAGGGTATTCAATGGTTAGTTGCTAAGCTATTTTCACAACATAGGATTAGTTTAATTAAAAATGCAGAAATAATTTCATTAAGTAATTATAATGAAGATGAAATATTTGATTTTATTACAAATAAAAATTATAATGAAAAAATATTAGTTAGTAAGAAAAAAGTCACTCCAAAAATTCAGATAAAAGTAGTTAAAGATGTTTTAAGTGATGTTTTTTCAGTAAGAACTAGTTCAGAAAATGATGAGAAATTAATGGATGATTTTAAAGAGGCTTCAAAAAATAAATATGATGAATTATCTGAAATTATTTCAAAATATAACAATTCTTATAAATATAAATATCCTGGAAAAGAAGTTGTTGAAAAAGCTGATGAACTATTTAAAAAGGTAAATAATCAACAAAATATTGAACAATTTTATAAGTTTGTATTTGATAATGAAGATGAATTTTTAGATATTGGTGATGATTTAGTATCAATTGAAGGATTCTTTAGTAGTAATCAGATTAAAATTTTTGAAAATGCATGTGATGTATATAATGATAGTTATAATAAAAATAAAAATTTTATTACTGATAATAATTTAAAAAAAGCTGCTAATGAAATAAAAAAAATTATTGATATGCCTAATCCATATTACTATATTAAAAATTTACCAGAATTATGTGAAAATTTCAATTTTAATTTTGATAAAATATTAAAAAATAAAAGGAAACCTATTGAAAGCACATTAAATCGTGTTAAAAAAGAAATTATTCATAAAATTGATGAAAAAAAATTAAATGAATTAGAAACAGATGTTAATAATCAATTTGATGAACTTTCAAATAAATTATCTAAATCAAAAAGTATATCTACTATTAATGGTGTACTTGATGAGTCTGAAGCATTAAAAAAACAATATTATATGAAAATTAATAACTTAAATCATTCACAGGATATTGAACAGCCTAAAATAAATCGTGTTGAATTAAAAATGATAGCACAAACAGGTATTGAATTTAAAAGTGAAGAAGAAATTAATATTTACTTGAATAAATTAAAAGAAGAGTTAAGTAAAAATTTAAAAGGTTATGATGCTATTTATTTAATTTAAATTTTTTAGAGGATAATTAATAAAAAATTGGGATATTATGAATAAAAATAATATAAAAATATTTGCTACTGAATCAAGAAGAAAATTAATGGATGATATTGAATATCAAATGAATTTGCTTGGGATTATTAATACTAATGAAATATTAGAACCATCTAAAAAAGCGGAAGGAATGGAATCTTATAATTCTGCAGGTGTTGAACACAAAATTTATGATAATGAAATAAAACAAAGGGAAAGTTTAGTTAAAGAGGTTAAATCAAAAGGATATGAAAATGTTATTGAAGAAGTAGCATATACTTGGTTCAATAGAATAATTGCAATTAGATATATGGAAGTAAATGATTATCTTCCAACAAGAACAAGAGTGCTTTCAAGTGAAATAGAAGGAAAATTAGAACCTGATATTATTACATATGCATTAGATTTAGATTTAAATTACACTCTTGATGATAAAGAAAAAATATTTAAATTTAATGAAGAAAATAAATTAGATGAATTATTCCAATTTTTATTTATAAAACAATGTAATAAATTAAATGAAATATTACCTGAATTATTTGAAAAAACCTCTGATTATAGTGAAATATTATTAAATATTTCATTTACTGACTCTGATAGTATAATAAATCATTTAATTAATGATATTCCTGAAGAAGATTTTAAAGATCAAGTAGAAATTATAGGTTGGATGTACCAATATTATAATGCTGAATTAAAAGATGAAACTTTTAGAAAAAGTAAGAAAAGTAAAAAAATTCCAAAGGAAAATGTACCTGCAGTAACCCAACTTTTCACACCAAAATGGATAGTTAAATATATGGTTGAAAATTCATTAGGTAGAATGTGGATTGAAGGGCATGATAATTTACATTTAAAAGAAAAATGGAAACATTATTGTGAAGATAATAATCAACATGAAAGTGTTAATGTTAATCTAAAAAGAATAAAAGAAAATTATTCTCAATTAAAAATTGAAAATATTAATATAATTGATCCATGTATGGGTAGTGGACATATATTAGTATATACATTTGACATATTAATGGACATATATTTATCATTAGGATATTCTAAAAAAGATGCAACTGTTAAAATATTAAAAAATAATATTTATGGATTAGATGTAGATGATAGAGCATATCAATTAACTTACTTTGTAATATTAATGAAAGCAAGAAAATACAATAGAAAAATATTAAATTTAAATATTAATCCTATGTTGTTTTCTATTCAAGAATCTAATAATGTAAGTGATGAATTTATTAATTATATTATAGAAAAATATCCTAAAATTAAAAATGATTTAAAATATTTAATTGAAATATTTACTGATGCAAAAGAATATGGTAGTTTATTAAATGTAAAAGCAATAAATTTTCATTTAATTAAAGAATGTTTAGAAAAAATTAATTTAAATAAAAATTTTGATTTAATCAAGTTTAATGAAGAAAAAAAACTTATTAAAATACTTGCAGATCAAGGAGAAATTTTATCAAATAAATATTCAATTGTAATAACGAATCCTCCATATATGAAACAAGAAAATATGGATAATAAATTAAATAATTTTGTAAATAAATATTATCCATTATCTAAAGCAAATTTATGCACTGTTTTTATTGAAAAATGTAATCAAATGCTTAAATTAAATGGTTTATGTTCAATGATTACACAACAATCATTCATGTTTTTAAAAACATTTAAGGATTTAAGAGAAAAATTTTTAAAAAATACTTTAATAAATATGATTCATTTAGGGCCAAATGCATTTGATGAAATTGGAGGAGAAGTTGTTCAAACAACATCTTTTGTTTATTTAAATCAAGAAATTAAAAAATTTAAAACAAAGTATTTTAATTTAGTTGATTTTAATTCTGAGAGTACTAAAGAAAATGCTTTTTTAAATAATAAAAATGTGATTTATAATACATTTAATGAAAATTTTTCTAATATTCCTGGTTCTCCAATTGCATATTGGGCAGATAAACAAGTATTAATATTTTTAGTAAAGGAACTTTATTAGGTGATTTAGTACCTGTAAAAAAAGGTATAGATACAGGAAATAATAAAAGATTTTTAAGATTATGGTTTGAAGTTGAAAAAAATAATTTAAATTTTATTTCCAAAAATTTTAAATGGGTTGCTTATGATAAAGGTATGAAATTTCATAAATGGTATGGAAATAATTATTTTTATGTTCTTTCCATTTATCAAATGATTTTTGTAATGTTGATTCTTTAAATTTTATTAAAGGATGTGTTTTAAAATTCCAACTTGTTTCATAATCATCCCAATCATTTTTACATATTTGTATATTTTCACGCACTAAAATCTCAATTTTTCTTTTATATTTATCATCAATAATAATAGGTAATAATTTAATATCTCTTGTTTGTATGTTAATTGTAGGGTTAAGTATATTTAAATATAAATTGCTTATTTTTGAATTTAAAAAACCTAAAATATAATTTAAATTATTATGTAAATAACAAATTGAAGGTCCTCCCATATCAAATACACAATATGGTGGTAGATATCTAAAAGTAGGTCTTATTGAAGAAACTTTTGTATATGTAATTCCTTCTTTAAACCAATATTTTTCGTTTAATAAATTAGATGTTTTATTGTTTTTATAAAAATTTCTTGCATCCCTTGACCAATTAACAATTAAATTTAAGTTTCCATAATATTTTCTATATTTTCCTCTTTTAGCATAAAAAACCCATTTTTTACTAATACCTATTTTTTTATTTGAAACTTCCCAAAAATATCTTATATATTTATCATTTTTTGCAGTTTTATTTTGAGATCCTGTTAAATCACTCACACTATCAATATTTTTTCTATTTTTAAATGTTTCAAATACTTGTTTATGTGCGATTTTATAAAAAATTATAAAACTTTTTAATATTAAATATTATTTATTTTTATATGAAAATAAATTAATTAACATCAAAATTAAAATTAAATAGTTTTAAGTTATTTTTTTAAGAAGTATTTGTTTTTATGTTTAAAAATATTTTGAATTTTTTAATAAGTAAATTTTATATTTATAATAAGATAAATACCAATTGTATAATATTAATTATGGGGAAGTTTAATGAATCTTAGTGAAGTAGAAAATAAAATTAATGAAATTTTATCAAATGATTCAGAACATAGACAAATAGTAATGTGGTATGATGGAGAACAGGAATTTGAAGAAGATATTGATAATTTAAATATTTATAATGCAGAAGTATGGAAATTAACTAATTCTAATTGGTTATATACTAAATATCATATTGAAATAGAAGAACCTAATACTAATTTTTTAATATATGCTCCTTTTGAAAGACCCGAAGATAAAGATAATTATCTTGCAGATATGGTTCATTATTCTACTCAATTTAATGCAGATAAAATTACATTAATTTGTCAAGATTTAAATATTCCAAAAGAATTTAGAAATGTTATAGAAAAATTTTCTAAATTTTGGAATTCTAATAAAAGAACAAATGATTTTAAAGCATTAAATATTCAAAATTATACTAAAGAAAAAATTATAATGGGAATATTATGTGTTTTATCTAAAACGAAAACATTAAATTTTGACTATGTTTTACAAAATGTTATAATTAATAGTTCAGATAAAGAAAATAAGATAATTACCGAATTCAAGAAATTTAATATTTTAAATGATTTTTGGGCATTAATAGAAGAAAAATATAGTTATAATGACAAAAAACCAACAGTTAATAAGTTAATAATAAATTTAATATTAAATTATTCTTCAACATTATTTAAAGAAGGTAAAACTCCTAAAAAATGGGATGAATATTTAGTTTCAAATAAAAATAATGCAAAAGTCTTCATTGACCAATTTATGAATAACTATAAGTATAGGGATTGTTATGATAAAATTGCAAATATAATCCAAAAAGAAATTCATCTTGAAGGTACTTTATCAAATATGTTAATTGAAAATTATATTCATTGTGATAGTTTTGAAATATTTGATGAAAATATAACAAACTATTATATTAATTTATTATATGAAAATCAAGATAAAATAATGGAACTTGATGAAATAATAGATTATAGATCAAAGACACATTTTTATAAGAAATATAAAGATAAATATAATTTTATTAAATGGGCAAATATATTTTTAGATTCAATTAATAAATTTAATAGTATAGAAATACCTTATAATATTGAAGAATTAATTAAATTATTTACTAAAGATTGGGTATTAATTGATAAATCTTATAGAAAATTTTATTTTTATTATGATAAATATTATCAAGATAAAACTACATCAGAAGATATTGAAAATTTACGTCAATTAATTGAAAATATGTATAAAAATGACTTTTTAATGAAAGTTACACCTCGTTTTACAAAAGCTATAGGTAAACTTGATTCATTAAATGATATACATATACTAAGCAATGGAATTTTTATAGAGATAATATAAATTCATCTTTATCAAAACATAAAACTTGTGTAATTATTTCTGATGCACTTAGATATGGTTCTGCAATTGAATTGTATGATATATTGAATAATGATCCGACAACAAAAACATCTATTGAACCAATGTTATCTACTATTCCTTCATATACTGCTTTAGGAATGGCATCATTATTACCTCACACTAATTTAAAATATGATGATAAAAATATTTTAGTTGATGGACAATCAAGTTTAAGTACAAATGATAGAGATAAGATACTTAAGAAATATCAATCAAATGCTGTTGCTGTACAATATGATGAAATTAAATCATTTAAGATACAAGAATTACGTGAAAAATATAATGATGTTAATCTAATTTATATTTATCATAATCAAATTGATGCAAGAGGAGATAATAATAAAACTGAAGATGAAGTGTTTATGGCAACTGGGGAAGCAATTCATGAAATTAAAAACTTAATTACTAAACTTACAAATAGTAGATTATTTTCAAATTTCTTTGTTACTGCAGACCATGGATTTATATATAAAAGAGATAAGCTTGAAGAAAGTAGTAAAGTTGATTTAAGTACTGTTGATTCTTTTTATAAAAATAAAAGATTTTTATTAACTTATTCTCCAATTGAAATTGATGCATGTATAAGTTTTCCATTAAATTATATTAATAATAATGATGTTTATGTTACAACACCAATTGGTTCAGGAATATTTAAAATTGGAGGTTCAGGACAAAATTATGTTCATGGTGGAGCAAGTTTAGAAGAATGTATGATTCCATTATTAAAAGTTAAAACTTCAACAAGATCTTCATCTAAAATGCAAAATACTGTTGATTTGCAACTTATGTCTACAAATAATAAAATTACAAATAATATTTGTGTATTTACTTTTTATCAATCTGAAAATATTTCAAGTACAGTTACACCTTTAGAAGCTAAAATTTATTTTGAAGATGAAAATGGAGAAAAAATATCTAATGAAGTAATTATTTATGCAAATAAAAATACTGATTCTGCAGAGGATAGGGAGTTTAAAGAGAAATTTACATTAATGCAAAAAGAATATTCAAAAGATAAAAAATATTTCATGGTAATTAAAGATGTTAAAACAAATATGGAAATTAAAAGAGAAGAATTTATAATTGATATTGCATTTCAAGATGGATTTTCATTCTTTTAAATAGAATATTGTAAATTAAATAAAAAACATAAAAATAATTGGATATTAAGGTGAAATTATGGATGAATCTTTTAATGGAGAAAACAATAAGAAAAATGATGAATCTTATAATGAAAATAAGATGTATTATGATGAAAAGGATTCAACATATTATGAAACAAAATTTGAAAATAATGATTTAAATCATTATATAAAATCTGAGAACATTCAAAAAGAAAGAGAAATAAATTTTGAGGATATTAATTCAAATGAAGAAAAAAATTCAATTTATCGTTCTGATGATTTAAATAAAAAAATTATTGATAATTTTGATGGAAAAGTTGTTAGAAAGGATTTAACTAAAAAAATTAAAGAAGGGGCAAATGTTCCAGTTTATGTATTAGAATATCTTTTAGGAAAATATTGTTCTACAGATGAATCTTTAATAGAACAAGGTGTTGAAACAGTAAAAAAAATATTAGCAGATAATTATGTTCGTCCAGATGAAGCTGATAAAATTCAATCAAAAATTAGAGAACTTGGTTCATATAGTGTAATAGATGTTGTATCTGTAAGATTAGATTATAGAAATGATATATATGTAGCATCCTTTTCTAATTTAGGTCTTACTAATGTACCAATAAGTGAAGAATATCCTTCAAAGTATGAACGTTTATTAGGTGGAAATATTTGGTGTATGGTTCAATTTGATTATTATTATGATGAAGCTGATAAAAATTCAAACCCTTTAAAATTAAAAATCTTTTACCTATTCAAATGCCTTATTTAGATTTAGAAGAATTATTAAATGCTAGAAAAAATTTTACTAAAAAAGAATGGGTAGATTTAATTCTTCGTTCTATAGGTATGGAACCTAATAAACTTACAAAAAGAGAGAAATCATTACTTCTTTTAAGAATAATCCCGCTTGTTGAAAATAATTATAATTTATGTGAACTTGGTCCTAGAAGTACTGGTAAATCACACATCTATAAGGAAATTTCACCAAATTCTATTTTAGTATCTGGTGGAAAAACTACTGTAGCTAATTTATTTTATAATATGGCTACTCATACAATGGGACTTGTTGGTATGTGGGATTGTGTTGCTTTTGATGAAGTTTCAGGAATTAAATTTAAAGATAATGATGGTTCTGCAATTATGAAAGATTATATGGCATCAGGTTCATTCTCACGTGGAAAAGAAGAAAAAATGCTAATGCTTCTATGGTATTTGTAGGAAATATTAATCAAAGTGTAGATAGTTTACTTAAAACATCAAGTTTATTTGAACCATTTCCTCCTGAAATTAATCAAGATACTGCTTTCTTTGATAGAATGCACTGTTATATTCCAGGTTGGGAGATTCCAAAATATAGACCAGATTTCTTTACTAATGATTATGGTTTAATTACAGATTATCTTTCAGAATTCTTTAGAGAAATGAGAAAAAGATCATTTTCTGATGCATTTGATGAATATTACAAATTAGGTAAAAATTTAAATCAAAGGGATGTTGTTGCTGTTAGAAAAACAGTTTCAGGTTTAATAAAAATTATCTATCCTGATGGAATTTTTACAAAAGATGATATAGAGGAAATTCTTAAACTTGCATTAGAATCAAGAAGAAGAATTAAAGAACAATTAAAAAAAATTGGGGGCATGGAATTTTATGATGTGAATTTTTCATATATTGATAATGAAACTCTTAATGAAACATTTGTTGGTGTAAAAGAGCAAGGAATAGGCACTTTAATTCCTGAAGGTATTTCAAATCCTGGAAATGTTTATACAATTGCTCCTAGTTTAGATGATAATAAACTTGGTGTTTATAAATTAGAAACTAAAATGTTAAATGGTGATGGCCAATTTAATTATATTTGTTCAGGATCTAAAAAAGAAGTTAAAGAATCAATTAATATTGCATACAATTATTTTAAATTTAATCATAAAAGTATTAGTGGTAGAATTGATTTGATTAATAAAGATTATGTAATGGAAATACAAGATATGAATAATATTGGTATGACTGATCAATTAGCTCTTCCAACATTTATAGCATTGTGTTCCATAGCATTAAATAAATCAATTTTATCTAGTACAGCTATACTTGGTAGCTTCTCTTTAGGTGGAACTATTAAAAAAATTGAAGATTTGCCTAATACTTTACAAGTATGTTTGGATGCAGGTGCTAAAAAAGTTTTAATTCCAATGAGTGCAAGTATAGATCTTGCAAGTGTACCTCCAGAAGTTCTATCTAAATTTAGTTTAATATTTTATAATAGTCCCGAAGATGCTGTATTTAAAGCATTAGGTGTTGAATAAGTGATATTATGAGTAAAATAACAAAATGTTTAAATGAATGGAATGCAACTATTGAAGCATTAGGTCAAGGAAAACAGACAATTTTAATTAGAAAGTATAACACTTCATTAAAAGAATTTCTATTATATCCTACAGTAGTTATGCAAATAAAGATGATGTTTTAGATAATTTTAATGATATATCTAAAAACTTCGCAAAGGAAAATCTTCTTCCAAAACAAAATGGAAAAAAGATGGAAGTTAAATATTATGCTAAAGTAGAACAAGTTATAGAAAAATCTTCATCAAGAATTGGTACATTTAATAAATATCATATTTGGACAAAAAATCATGTTAAAGATTATCTTGGAAAAAAACATGCATTTATTTGGGTACTTAGAGTTTATAAATTAGAAAAACCATTAATGTTAGGTAGAACACGTGGTATGTTATATGCTAATGTTGATGAAGAGGTTTCATTAGATAACATTAAACCAGTTTTATCTGATAAAGAATTTAATAAAATTAAAGAAGAATTATATTAATATTTTTGCTTATAATGAAAGTATAAATATAAATTTTTAAAAAGTATTATATCTGAAAATTAGTTTATAATTTTTCTTGATGATTATTTCATTAATTGATTTCTGAAAATTTTTTCTATTTGAATTTTATCTTCTTTGCTATAATATTCATTATCAACATCCATATTTAATGAAAACATAGCAAGTTCATAAAGAATTTTATTAAGAGCTAATCCTTTTTCAGTTAGTTTATATTCAATATTTGTAGAATCTTCTTCATCTACAATTTTTTTAATAAGATTATTATGTTCCATTTCTTTAAGACAATTAGATAAAACTTTATTAGATAAATTAGGTTTATTTTCTTTAAATTCATTAAATCTTGAAGCACCAAAGAACATATCTCTTATTAATTGAATAACCCATTTTTTATTTATTAATTTCATAGTTAATTCTATAGGGCACTGTTTTATTATAAATTTTTCAACCATTAAAGACACCTTATATTATTTACATTTTTATTTTTTCTCTTATTAAAATGATTAAGTAACCATGAGGTAACTTTTATTAAAATTATTTCTTTAAATGATATCTAATATTTAGTTTTTTAATCTTAGTTTATTTTAAAATTGAAATTTTATTTAAAGTTCAATATTTAAGCATTAATATCTGGTTTAGTTACCTTAAGGTAACTTATTGTTTTATAAATAAAAAATTATAGAGTATTATTAAAAGTTTTAAACTTTTAAAATTATGGAGAAATGATTAAAATGACTATGTATAAATTAAACCATTGGACAGATAATAGTATTTATTCTAGCTCAAGAATTGCAAGTAATTACTTCGGTTCTAAAAAAGAAACTTTATCTACTGCTTGTGGTGAGGAGAGTTTATCTACTGCTTGTGGTTCTGAGTTAAATTAAACATACTTATAGATACTAAGATTTTATTCCTTAATTAAAATTAAGGAATTTTTTTATTTTTATTTATGATTTAAGGAATTATATGATGACTAAGTTTTTTCCATTTCAATTCCATATCACTGATGATTGTGATCAAAGATGTAAACATTGTTACATTTTTTCTGAAGAAAATAATAAACCTATTTTAACAATGGAATATGAAAATGTATTAAAAATATTTAATAATTGTATAAATATGTGTAAAAGACTTAATAGACGACCTTTTTTTACAATTACTGGTGGAGACCCAATATTACATCCTGATTTTTGGAAGATATTACAATTTTTAAAAGAAAATGAAATTCCATTTGGAATTTTAGGAAATCCTTTTCATTTAGATAATGAAGTTTGTCAAAAATTAGCTTTTTATGGATGTCAATTCTATCAATTATCTATTGATGGACTTAAAGAAACTCATGATTATTTTAGAAAATCAGGTTCTTTTGATATTACACTTTCAAAAATAGAACCTTTAAAAAAAGCAGAAATTCATGCAAATATTATGACTACAGTTTCTAAATTAAATATTAATGAAATTCCTAAAATTATTGAAAAAGTAGTTGAATATAAAGCAGATTTATTTACATTTGCAAGATATTGTCCAACAAACTTTGATAAAACTAATCAAATGAGTCCTGAAGAATATCATGAATTATTAGATACTTGTTTTAAATTATATGAAAAATATAATGGTTGTGGAACTGAATTTAGTTTAAAAGATCATTTATGGACTCTTTATTTATATGAAAAAGGATTATTTACAATTGATGAAAATCTTGCTAATGATGTTATTTATGATGGTTGTAATTGTGCAAATGGACATTTAACAATTTTACCTAATGGTAGTGTTTATGCTTGCCGTAGAATGGAAAGTGAAGTGGGAAATGGATTGACAGAAAGTATATATAATATATTCACTGGAGAAAATATGGATAAATATAGACATTATGAAAATTTTGAGAAATGTTCAAAATGTGAATTATTAAGATTTTGTAGAGGTTGTCCTGCAGTAAGTTATGGATATACTCATAATTTTTATTCTCCAGATCCACAATGTTGGAAAAAAATTTAATATATTTAATATTTTTCGGTAAGTTTATTTTTAGTATTTTAATTTAAGTTTTTTTTTAATTTAGTTAGTAAGTTTATTTTTAGTATTTTAATTTAAGTTTTTTTTAAATTTTTATACTAATATTGATTTAATAAGATTTTTTAATTTAGTTTAATGAGTTTTAGTTTTAATAGCTTATTAAATTTATTAAAAAATTTATATTATACAAAAAAAGATAATTATTTAAAAGAAGTATTTTATTAATAAAATATTTATTTTTTAGTAAAGATTGAACTATTTATTAATAAACTTTTTTTTTTAAAATATAAACAATGATATTATGAAAGCAGTAGTACTTGAAAAAACATGTAAAGCAGATGAATTAGAAGTTAAAGAAGTTCCAATACCAAAAGTAGT
Organism: Methanobrevibacter sp. 87.7; assembly: GCF_002208625.1. Lineage (GTDB taxonomy): Archaea > Methanobacteriota > Methanobacteria > Methanobacteriales > Methanobacteriaceae > Methanarmilla. Next base: position 4,002 of record NZ_MRCT01000008.1, on the reverse strand, counting down.
TAAAGATAAAGTATTACTTAAAGTTAAAGGATTTGGTATTAATCGTTCAGAAATTATTTTAAGAGATTATGAAGCTGATGAAGATTATATTGATCTTCCAGTAATACCTGGTATTGAATGTATTGGGGAAATTGTAGGTCCTTCTAATAGTTCATTTAAAAAGGGAGATATTGTAGCTTGTTTAATGGGTGGTATGGGTCGTACTTTTGATGGAAGTTATGCAGAATATGCATTAATACCAATTAAAAACACTTTTAAAGTTAGGGAAAATACTCTTAAAAATTTATCATTAGAAGAAATTATATCTATTCCTGAAACTTATTTTACAGCATATGGTTCATTATATGAATGTTTAAATTTAAAATCTGATGATGTACTTCTTATTAGAGGAGCAACAAGTGCTACAGGAATAAGTGCAATTCAATTAGCACAAATTACTGGGGCTAAAATTATTGCAACAAGTAGAAATCAGAAAGGAATTGAAAAATTAGAAAAATTAGGAGTAGATTATCCAATAATTGATGATGGGGATATATGTCAAAAAGTTTTAGATATTTTCCCAGAAGGTGTAGAAAAAGTTTTAGATTTAATTGGACCAAGTAAATTAAATGATACTATAAAAACTCTTAAATTTAGAGGAATACTTTGTATTACTGGAGTGCTTGGTGGGGAAGAATATGTTAAAAACTTTAATCCTATTGCTGATGTTCCAAATGGAAGATATTTAACTGGATTTTATAGTAATTATCCAACACAAAAAATAATGGATGATATGTTTGATTTTATTATAAAAAACAATGTAAAACCGGTTATTTCTGCTGTTTTTAATTCTTTAGAGGATATATCAAAAGCTCATATTTTAATGGAATCAAATAAAGTACAAGGGAAAATAATATTCAAATTAGATTAATTATATTTTTATTTTTCTAATTTTTTCTTTTTTAATTATTTAAATTTTATTTTTTAGTGTTTTTGAAGGTTTTTGTTTAGTTTGTTGCTTTTTAAATTTATTATTTAAATTATTAATTATTTCTGCATTTTTTAGTGTTGTGGTTCAAAATTAAAAGTTATTTTAGTTAAATTCATAGAAAATGGTCTTATTGCAAAGTTTACCATAGCATATGCAACTACCCAACGGACTGGCCACATAATAAATAATATTTTTAAAGGCATACTTCCAATAGCATAACCAAAGATTAATGGCATTAAAAAGGACATTTGTAAACTAATAAAGAAAGTTACAGGATTAAATATATGGCCTTTTGGAGGGAATGTAAAATAACGTTTTGCAAGGTTTAAACTTAATGGTATAACAAATAATGTAACTATAAAATATGCAACTGGCCATCTAATTAATTCCTGATATAAAAATACATTTATTGGCATGAAACCAAATGGGACTGCAAATATTAATGGCATAAGAAAAGACATAAAAAAGCTTATGAAAAATCCTATTGGGTTCCATAATTTACTGATTTTTAAATTCATATTATCTCTCTAAATTATTGTTTTTTATATAAAAAGCAATTTTCCATATGTGAATTAATTACACCAATTGCTTGTAAATAAGAATATATTATTTTAGGACCTACAAATTTCATTCCACGTTTTTTAAGATCTTTAGATATAGAATCTCCTAATTCAGAATGGGTTTTATCATTTTCATATATTATTTTATCATTTGTAAAAGTTTTTAGATAATTATGAAAACTTCCAAATTCTTCTTGTATTTTAATGAATATTTTAGCATTATTTATTGCAGATTCTATTTTAAGTTTATGTCTTATTATTCCTTCATTTTTAAGTAATTCTTCTTTCTTTTTATCATCATATTTACTTACTTTATTTACATCAAAGTTATCAAATGCTTTTTTGAAGTTTTCTCTTTTATTTAATATGGTTTCCCATGATAAACCTGCTTGAAATGATTCAAGTATTAACATTTCAAATAAGTATTGTTCATCAAAGTTTGGTATTCCCCATTCTTCATCATGATACTTTATATATAACTCATTATCTGGATTACACCAAAAACATCTGTCTTTACTATCACTATATTTCATAATAATCATTTTTTTAGTTTTATATTCAGTATATATTTTTTTAAATTATTAAATTTATGATACTGTAATATAAATATTATTTAATTTAAGAAATTTATTTATAAAAGAATAAATATTTTTTATAATAAAATATAATTATGTGTTTTAATTTCTTTGTAGGTGTTTATTATGAAAGCTTCTAGTTTACTTAATGAAATTAGAGAAAATTTAAAGGATTATCCAATTGATTATCTTAAAAAGAAATCAACTGATGATAAATATCCTGATAGTATTACTAAAAGATTAGCTATTTATAATTCAAAGATATATGATGAAATATTGATTTAGAATTAAAATCAGATTTTATTATTAAAGATAATGTTATAAATAATTTAAAAAGTGATGTTAGTTACTATTTCAGTATTTATGATCCATATAATGAGGATATTGATTTTACAAGGAATTTATGTTTATATCTTGCATTAATTAGTAAAAAACCACTTCATCCATATAGTGATGATTCTAAAAATTATGATGTTTTTATAAAAAATGGTAAATTTTATTGTAAAAATAGAATGAAATATATTAGAGATAAACGTTCTTTATGTAGATATTGTGTTTGTAGAAATTTAGATTTTATGTCTACTTTTTAGATTTTTAAATTTAATTTACTATTTTAAGTATATTTAATTTTTATTTCTGTTTTTTAGGATATTTTAAGTTAAGTTTATTATTTTAAGTATATTTTAGTTTTATGTATGTTTTTTATGTTTTAAGTGAGAATTAAATTTATTAAGTTTATTGTCAATATACTTGAATGTATTAATAAGATTTAGATAAGGTAAAATCATGGAATTTAGTATAAAAAATGGTATTGAATATATTGATGAAGTTAAAGATTTAATTATTGATTATACAAAACGTCTTAATAGAGATTTATCTTTTCAAGGGATTGAAGAAGAATTAAATGATTTTCCTTCAAAATACACTGGTAAAAATGGAGAATTATTAGTTGCAATTAAAGATAATGAAGTTTTAGGATGTGTTGCATATAAACATTATAATGATAAATATTGTGAAATGAAACGATTATTTGTAAAACCTGAATATGGAGGTAATCATATAGGAAGTAGGTTAGTTGAAGAAATAACTAATCATGCAAGATCAAGAGGATATAAAATAATGGTTTTAGATACTATTACTCCATTAAAATCAGCTATTTATACTTATAAGAAATTTGGATTTAAAGAATGTAAACCATATTATAATAATCCTATGGATGATGTTGTTTATATGGAATTAAAATTGTGATTTTGTTTTAATGGTTTTATGGTTATTTTTATTTTTATGAATTAGGTTATGATTTTGTTTTAATGGTTTTGTCTATTTGTTATTTTTATGAATTAAAATTAAAAATTAGTTTTTTAAGGTAATATTATGAAACATGAATGTAAAATTACAGTTCTTGAAACTAAATGTTTTGAGGATTATCAAGAGAAATATTTAGCTAATTCAAAATCAGGTCCTTGTCCTTTCTTTAAAAAAGGAGATACTTTTGTTCTTAAACGTACACCAGAACAAGATGACTTTTATCATTTAATGAATGGTAAATTTTGTGGTGAAGCTTGGGATGCAATTAGTAGATATGTTTACACTGCACTTCAAGGAGGTTCTATTATGCATGGTTGGACAAATGATGATAGAATGATGATTGCATGTTGTAATGATGGAACTAGGCCAGTTATTTTTAAGATAGAACGAATTGATATTCCAGAAAATGATGAAGAAAAAGAGTATTTATCTAAACAGGATTTTTCAAATTCTGTAGATGAAGCTTATACTGGGTAATAGAATTAGTTTTTAATTAGATTAGTATATAGGGTTTATACTGGATAATAGAATTAGTTTTTAAAGTTTTTATTTTTTTAAAATTAGTTTTTTTNATTTTAATTATTTTTTT
>NZ_MRCT01000079.1 GCF_002208625.1 Methanobrevibacter sp. 87.7 | reverse complement strand
AACATTTATTTTTTCAGTAAGGTAGTGTATGTCTTCTTTTTTATTTCCTCTTTCAAGGAATAATTCTTTTAATCTTTCTACATATTCTTCATAAGTCATGAAATTTTTTAACATATACGTTCCCCCTTTTTATATATAATGTAATTTTCATTGTTTATAAATTTAATTTAAGTTTTAGATCTTAGCTATTTAATGTATTTATTTTTTTTAATTTAGATTTTAGTTATTAATTGTAATTATTTTCATTTCATATTTTAATTTTAGTTTTACTTATTTAGTTTCTAATCCTAATTTTAGCTATTTATATTAAATTATTTTACAGTTTTTATACATTTATCTAATTTTTTATTTAAATTAATAATTATTATATAATATCAATTACAATATAATATTATTCGTTTATTCTTTAGATAAAATTATTTAACTTTTATTTCTAAATTTTAGGTTTCAAGTGAATAATTTTATTTAAATTTTAGATATAAAAATATTTACGAGGTATAATATGGATAGAAAGTATCAGATTATTATAGCAATAATTGTTATTATTATAATTGCTATTGGTGCTTCTTATGCTTTAGGATTTTTAGACTTTGGTCCAAGTACTCAATTTGATAATAAATTTATGAAAGGTACTTTCCAAGGGGAAGTTGTTGAGCAGCCTATTTCTAATAATAGTGGTTCACTTAAAGATTGGTCAAAATCTTATAAGGATAAAACTAATGGTATAGAATATAATATGTCTTCACTTGATAATGTTAGTCTTATTGTAGATATTATGTCTATTCAAGCAGGTTTAAAACAACCTGAAACAAGAGAATATAATGATGTTAATTGGACTATCTATTATTCACAAGCTGTTCCTAATACTAATGCATCAATAAATAACACACCTAATAATACTTCACAGAATGTTTATGATGTATATATATGTGAAGCATTTAAGAATAATCAAAGTTATCTTATATATGTAGTATCTAATGGTACTGTAAAATGTGATGGTTCAACTTATTGTGATTTATATACTAAGAATATTGAGCCTTTATTAAAATCTATTGAACTTAAACAGGGTACTAATGTACCTAAGATTAATGATACTCTTGGTGTAAGTAGAGGAGATTATAATAAACTTGTAAAATATGTTGAGGCATATAAAGCAGGTAATATTACTTCTAATGGTAATAATCAAGCTCAATAATGCTTTTTGAACTATTGAAGTTTTATTATAATTCTTTTCTTTTTTTATTTTATTTCTTTTTAAGCTATTTTTTTACTTATTTTAAAGCTATTTTTTACACTTAATTTTTTAAATTTCTAGTTTTTTTATCTAATTATCAATTATTTTACAAATTTATTTAAACTAATTTTAATAAAATAATTATAGATTAATATTTACTTATATGATTCAAGGTTTTACTATGTATGTAACAATTTTTCATGCTAATGAATGTGATAAGAAAAAATGTACTGCTATTAAATTAGAAAAAGAAGGTAAAGCTCATTTAGTATATAAAATACGTAAAATTCCAAGAGGAGCAATTGTTTTAAATCCTTTTAGTGATAAAGCAGTTTCATGTGAAGATAGAAAGTATATTGAGAAAAAAGGAGTTGTAGGTCTTGATTGTTCATGGAATAAGATTAATAAATCTGCTACTTTCTTTTCATTATCAAAGTATCATAGATCTCTTCCATTTTTAATTGCTACAAATCCTGTAAATTATGGTAAACCATGTACTTTATCTACAGTAGAAGCTATTGCTGCAACATTTTATATTGCTGGATTTAAAGAAAAAGCAAAAGATTTAATGGATGGTTTTAAATGGGGTCATACTTTTATTGAACTTAACTATGAACTTCTTGAAGCATATAGTAATGCAAAATCTAGTGTAGAAGTTGTTGAAATTCAGAATGATTTTTTAAAAAATCATAAATAGTTTCATATTTTTTTTATACTTAGTTTAAATTTTAATATAAAATTAGTTTAAATTTATATTTTTACTTACTATCTTAATTTTATAATTTTAATTTAAAATTAGCTAATAGTTTTATTGTAAAAACTTTTTATTTAAAAATAGTATATGATTTTTAATAAAAATATTATATTTTTAGCTTATTTTGTGTTAAAATCCTTAATATTTAAATACTATTAAAATGTAATATTTTATTAATATAATATTTATGAATTTACTATTTTTTTCATATTTATTTATACATTATATTTTTTAACTAGTTCTAATCATTTGATTAGATATAATGATTATATTTACAAGGAGGATTAATAATGGCAAAATTTGAAGAAGCTGAAGAAAGACTTTTCAATGTAAAAATTTGCTTAAAATGTGGAGCTCGTAATCCTGCTGCTGCTACAAATTGTAGAAAATGTGGTTACAAAGGATTAAGATTCAAAGCAAAAGAACCTAGAGGATAATTTTATTCTCTATCAATTTTTATTTGACTATTTTTTATAAATTTTATATGATTTTTAATTTTACTTGTTTTTTAGTTTATTATTTTTTCTATAGCTATTTTTTAGAGAATTTTTTGCTTTAATTATTTTAGTTATTTTTTAGAATTATTTTAGTTGTCTTGTTTTTCTATAACTATTTAGTTTAGAATATTTATCAACTTTAACTATTTAATCATATAACAATTGTATAATCATCTTTATCTTTAATTCTTCGTTGTGAATCTAATTTAATTAAATCATAAACTGCAGGATTTTTAATTAATACATTCCATACTTTATATGTTGTTTCAATAAAATCTTTATTTAATTTATTTTCATCATGTATTAACGGACATATGTATGGAAATTCATTTTCATCAATTATTAGATGGAATTTATTATCTTCAATATGTGGTATTAATGGGAAAGTTCTACATTGTATTGGTCTTATTTCACGTTTACAATGTGGTGGGTTTACACATTTTACAAGGTATAAATCATAGTTATATTCTGTTTCATCTGGTGGGATATAGTATAATTCAAAGTCTTTATCATCATCTTCATATATTAATTCTTCACCAGGTAATAGGTAAAGACCTACTTCATTATCTGTATTATACTTATCATAGACACAACAGATTTCGTTACATAATTTTCCACAATCATAATCTGCAGGTGAGACTTTATCAAGTGTTTTATATATTTTTTTAATATTTTTTATCATAGATTTTTTAGTGTTTTTCATAGATTAACCTTAAGTATTATTATATTTTAATTATAAATCTTAAATTTAGTTATTATATTTTGAAAATTTGTTTATAGTATAATAATTTTAGTTTTATTTTATTATATTTGAAAGTTATAATAAATTTAAGTTTTATAATTATATTTGAAAGTTTATTTATAGTATAATAAATTTAAGTTTTATATTTATATTTTGAAAGTTTATTTATAATATAATAATTTTAAGTTTTATAATTATATAAATAAGAAGTTTTATAAAATATAATTAATTAATATAATTATATTATATTTTAAAATTTAAATTTAATTATTATTTTTTTAAAAAAGGGATATAAATGAATATAGTAGAAGAAAAATTAAAGGAAGCAAGAAAAGATCATATTTTACATTTAACATTAATTGATCCAGATGAACAAAGTCCAGAAGAAGCATTAAATATTGCTAAAGCAGCTATTGAGGCAGGTACTGATGGTATTATGATTGGAGGTTCTACTGTTGATCAATATGATGTAGATTCCACATGTAAAATTTTATCTGAAAATATTGATTCACCAATTATTATATTTCCAGGTAATTCATCAAATGTTAGTAAATATGCTGATGCTATATTCTTTATGAGTTATTTAAATTCAAATAATCCTTATTATTTCATTGGAGCTCAAAGTTTAGCTGCATATAATGTTAAAAAATCTAGTATTGATATTCTTCCAATGGGTTATATTGTTTGTGAACCTGGTGGAACTGTTGGATGGGTAGGTGATGCTAAACTTGTTCCACGTAATAAACCTAAAATTGCTGCTGCATATGCAATGGCTGCAGAATGTTTTGGTATGAGATTTGTATATCTTGAAGCAGGTTCTGGTGCGGATAAACAAATACCTCCTGAAATGATTGCTTATACTAAAGCTGCAACTGATGTTATGCTTATTGTTGGTGGAGGTATTAGAGATGCTAAAGCATCTTATATTACAGCAAAAGCTGGAGCAGATATTATAGTTACTGGTACAATTGTTGAAGAATGTGATAATGTTAAAGCTAAAATTAGTGAAATTGTATCTGGTATTAGGAAAGCTCAAAATGATTAATTTTTATTATAATCCTATTGGGTATTAAAGCTTAGAATGATTAATTTTAATTAATTAATCTATTACTTATTTTTTTATAGCTATTTAGCTATTTATAAAATCTTTTTTTTATTAAGTATTTATTATTTTTATTTAGCTATTTTTTTCTAGAATATTTATAAATTATTTAAGAACTTATATATTTTATAATAAAGAAAATATTATTAATTTATTAAATGAGGTATGAGAATGTTAACTTCATTATATGAGGAAGCAGCTAAAAAAAGAGGAATTATCAAAGAAGAAATAGAGGAAATAGATAATTCTAATTTTGATATTAATAAGTTTTGGAACTTTGATTATATTGAACCATCAAATAATAATGAACTTAAGATTGCTGCAGGTGATGGTAGTTATTCATCAAAAAAATTTTTAGGTTTTAATATATATGCAGTTGCAGCTCTTGGTTTAATATTTGATGGAAAAAAATTAGATAGTATTGAAAATGTTGAATTAGATGCTACTTATCATCAGAAATTTTTTACAGATAAACTTAGAGCTAAAATGAGTATTTTTGAAATTGAAAATGCTATTTCTGCAATTAATGATAAAAAAGTTGATTATTATATGATTGATGGATCTTTACTTGGTGATATAATAAGACCTGCACCTAATGATACTGAACTTCAAAAATTATATATTGAGAAATTAGATAATCTTGTAAAAATATTAAAATATAAACGTAAGATGATTGCAGTATCAAAAACATCAACTGCTAATGAATATTTTGGAAGTAATATTCCTGATATGTCAATTTTTGAAAGATTTAATAAGATGGAAGGATATTCAAATCCAATATATATTAATGTTGATAATCAAGTAAAAAGGGAATTTATTATTCATAATACTTTCTTTAAATCATTAAATTTCACAATATTTTATGTTCGTCTTGATGATTATAAGAATATTTTAAAGGTAGAGTTACCTTATAAAGCAGATAAAGATGAGGTTGAAGAAATCATTTCTATTATAAAAAGAGATTCAATTGAAGGATATCCATATCTTCTTAGAAAAGCTCATCAGGATGTTATTATTAGACATAAAGATATTATTGATTTATCTAAAATTTTAGGTTTATATGAAAAAACTGGTAGAGAAATGTTAAATTAGTTTTATTACTTGGTATTTAGCTATTTAAGTTATTTAGGATGTTAAATTTAGTTTTATTACTTAGATGTGTAGCTATTTAAGATGTATATTGTCTAGTATAAAATTGTTTTAGAATACTAAGTCTAAATTTAATACTAAATATTTTAATTAAGATTAATTTATTTAATAGTTTAGTAGATTTGATTTAATTTAAATTAAGTATTTTTTTAAAATTTAGCTATTTAAACTTTATTTCATTTAATTAAAGTAATAAATGTATATCATTAAAAGGTGTAAATATGAAAAATGATGTAATTGGTAGATGTATTGGTGAAACTTCATTAACTAATGTAAGTTTTGTATCTAAAGAAATGCCAAAAATGGGTGAATATGTAACATTAAAATATGATAATAAGATTATACTTGGAATGATAGAATCATTAGTACGTGGTAGTGTAGCTCTTAACAATGATATCTATGATCCAAATACAATTGAAAGGATTAAAAATATTGAAGGTGATGATTACTATATTAAAGGTAATGTTAAGATTTTAGGTGATATTGATTATCTTAAAATACCTCGTACTCCTGCACCTCCTGGAACTGAAATAAAACTTGCAAGTAGTGATGTTTTAGATAAAATTTTCAGATTTAAAGATGGACTTAAGTTAGGTCATTTAATATCTAATGAAGATGTTGAAGTTAATCTTAATATTAATAAAATGGTTTCAAGGCATTTAGCTATTTTAGCTATGACTGGAGCAGGTAAATCTAATACTGTTAGTGTTATTATTGATGGTTTACTTGCTAATGGTGGTTGTCCTTTAATATTTGATATGCATTCAGAATATGTAGGTGCAGATTTTCCAAATGGTGAAGTTAATAAAATAGATCCTATTGTTAATCCATTATATCTTGAATTTAGTGAGATTTTACAACTTGCAAATATTACAGGTAAATCATTTGTTCAAGAAAGATACTTTAGAAAAGCATTTAACCTTGCAAAAGAGGAGTTAAGAAAAGGTACAGAATCATCTCATGATTTTATTTATTCTATACGTTCTAGATTAGAGTCATGGTATTCTGATGAAGAAACTTATAATCCTAAAGAAAGAAACACTATAATGGATGTTATAAATAAACTTGATGATATGGATTCTAAGTATTCTAATCTTTTTAATTCAAATTCTGCTAATATTTTATCTAAAATTAAATTAGGTATGGCAAATATTATTGATTTAGGTCAAGTAGATGAAAATACTGCAGAGGTTTTAGTTGCACATGTTTTAAGGACTGCTCTTAAAAGTAGGAAAAATTATGTTCATGGAGATAAAAAAGCACTTAGTTTTCCTGTGTTCTTTGTATTAGAAGAAGCACATATTTTAGCACCTAATTCACGTAATACAAAATGTAAATATTGGGTTTCAAGAGTTGCACGTGAAGGTCGTAAATTTGGTTTAGGTCTTTGTTTAGTTAGTCAATCTCCAAAATCTGTTGATCCTGATGCTTTATCTCAAGCAAATAATATGATTATTTTAAGACTTGTAGAACCTAAAGATCAAAGACATGTTCAATCTGCAAGTGAATCTTTATCTGATGATTTAGTAAATCAACTTCCTTCCTTAAACATTGGTGAAGCTTTAGTTTTAGGTCTTATGACTAAGGTTCCAACACTTGTAAAAATAGATGAATTTAAAGGAAGAGTTGTTGGAGATGACATTGATGTTTTAGATCAATGGAGACAATATAAAAAAGATAAAGAAGAAGAGCTTGAAAGACAAAAAGCTGAATCTAGAGCTTTAGATGGTTATTATTAATTAAATTTTAATAAAAATATATTTAAGTATTTAAATAGTTTTTATTAATTAATTTTTAATACTTGTGTATTTTAAGTATTTTAGGTAGTTTTTATTAATTAATTTTAATAAAACTATATTTAAACATTTTAAATATTTTTTTATAAATTAATTATAATATTTTTAAATTTTTAGTCATTTTATTTTTTTTGTTTAATCATTTTTCTATTTTTATCTAATTTTTTTAAATGTATTTATACTTTAAAGTAGTATATTATGTATATTGTTTGTATTTTATAAAATAAAATTTATTTTAAATAAATTAATTTTTTTCATATTTTATTTACAAACTTATTAATTATTTATTTTATATTTTTTTATTTACTCAAATTAAGGAGTGTTTTTTATTAAAAAACGAAATTTATATAGGATATTTGTTATTTGTTTAATTTTATTTACTGGATTAGGTTTAATTTCTGCTACAGATAATAATACAAGTCAAATTCAATTATCAACTAATGAGAATTTAACAGATTCTGATAATTCAGATAATGTTTCTGTTGATGATAATAGTTCAAATTTAAATACTGATAGTGAAGTTTATACTGCTAATGGTGGTATTCGTAATATATCATTTAGTAATGGTTATAATGGATATTGTGTTAATTTAAGTTTACATTCTGCAGGTCCTGGTCAAAAATTTAATGTAACTAATACTTCTGTAATTTATAATCCAATTCAAAAGGTTGCTACAGGAGATTATCTTAAAATTTTATTTTATAATTACTGGGATTCTGTAAATACATATAATATGTCTGTTATTCAAGATGTAATTTGGAGATTTTCTGATTCACCATTTATACCATATACTGATGATGATTATGATGGTCCAATAGTTTCTTCATTAGTTAGAAATATTATTAATGATTATAATTCTGGAGTTAGAATTGATGATCATGGCGCAATTAAAAAATTAGATAATAATACTGAATTAATTTTTGATTTTGAAACTTTTGTTCCTTTTGAAAATACTGTACAATCCTATTTTGGATATAAAGTTACATCAAAAGATATGGATACTTTTATTAATAATACTACTATTAATACTACTAATAATACTACTAATATTACAAATGATACTAATGCTAATGGTACTTTTAATTTTGCTAATGGTACTGGAAATATTGTTTCTGGTAATGGTAGTTCTGGTGTAGTTGTTGATAATGGTTCTGGTGGTAATAATGTTACTAATGGTTCTGGTGTAGTTGTTGATAATGGTACGGGTAGTGATAATATCACTAATGATAGTTCTAATAACTTTACTGGGGATAATAGTACTATAAACAATGGAACTAATAATACAATAATTAATAATAAAATTAATATTGTTTTTGATAATAATTCAAATGTGAATAATAGTACTAATGGTTCTAATTTAAATAATGGAACTGATTTAGGTAGTATGTATAATACAGGTAATCCATTATTCCTTATTATAGCTGCTTTAGCTATTATTGGTTTAATTCCATTTAATAGTAAAAAATAGATAAATATGTAATTTTTACATATTTTTTTTATTTATTAAAATTAGACTTTTATTTAATTGTAAATTTAAATTATAAATTTTTA
>NZ_MRCT01000078.1 GCF_002208625.1 Methanobrevibacter sp. 87.7 | reverse complement strand
ACTTTATTATTTAATTTATAATTTGAATATAATATTGAAAATATTTAATTTTTATTTTAAATATATTAAAAAAAGTTTAGGTGAATATATGGAATTTAACATTGATTATATTGCACATACTAATAGGATTGCTGATGAAAATCCATATATTAAAGTTTTGATTTCATTTTTCTTTTTACTATCAGCTTTAATTGTAAGTAATAATTATTATTCAATTGCTGTAATTATTATTTCATCAATATTAATATTAGCTGTTGCTCGTGTTTCACTTAAAGATTACTTGAAGTTTTTAGCAATACCATTTAGTTTTACTTTCCTTACTTGTCTATTCTTATTATTCTTCTTCCCTCAAGGAGCATATATTTGGGATAGTGGTTATTGGGGTATTGGTATTACAACATATTCTTATTACATATCTGTACTTACATTCTTTAGGGTTTTTGCTTGTTTTTCTTCTTTAGGATTTTTAGCATTAACAACACCTATTTCTGATGTAATGCATGTATTAAGATCTGTTCATGTTCCTAAAATTTTCTGTGAAATTTCAGTATTAATGTATAATGCTATATTTATATTTATTGAAAGAACAGAAACTATGAGGAATGCTCAAAAATCTCGTTTAGGTTATTTAACAACATCTATGACTGCATTTAAATCATTTGGAACAATGTTTTCAAATTTATTTATTATATCATTAGAAAAAAGTGATACTTTACAAAGATCTCTTGATTCAAGATGTTATACTGGTGAATTACCAGTTTATAAACCTGACAGAACTAAAAGTTCTTATCCAAAATTAGTAAATTAATAATTTTTAATTTATTTTTATTAAAGTAATCTTTAAGTATTACTAATATATAAATAAAATTGTATATAGTATTACTATCTAATTTTTTTGTTTAATCAATAAATTAGGTTTCTCATAAAATGTGAGTAATACTTAGTATTTAAATAAAATTTAAAAATGTAATACTTTTTTGTATTTTTTCATTTGTGGTATTTAAGCTCAAAATCTTTTTTGAGTTTTTTTTTATTGATGTTAGTAATACTAGTTTATAAGTATTTTTTAAAAAGGTATTACTTTATATTAATAAAATTTTTTATAAATTTGTTATATTTATATGAGGAGGAATTATATGAATTTTGAAGAATTTATGGATTTTCTTGCAGGATTAAAAATGACTGTTATTGCAGGTGTATTCTTATTAATTGCAATAATTTTAATGATACTTCATATTAATGTTCCAATATGGTTAGATCCATCTTGGGTTGTAATATTTATTAGTGGTATTCCATTAGTATATCTTGCATTAATTAGATTAATTAGAGAAAAATGGATTTCTTCAGCACTTCTTATTACAATTGCTATGGCTTCATCTTTACTTATTGGTCAAATATTTGCTGCAGGTGAAGTTGCATGGATTATGGCTTTAGGTGCATTATTAGAAGATTGGACTGTTGAAAGGGCTAAAAAAGGACTTAAAAATTTAATTGATTTAACTCCACAAAAAGCAAGAATTGTTTCTAGTGATAATACTGAAAAAGTTGTTTTAGTTGATGAGGTTAAATTAGGTGATAGATTAAGAATACTTCCAGGTGAACATATACCTGTAGATGGTGAAATTTTAGAAGGTACCTCTTCTATAAATCAATCAATTATAACTGGTGAATCTTTACCTGTAGATAAAGAAATTGGGGATGAAGTATATTGTGGTACTTTAAATCTTTATGGTGCTATAGATATTAAAGCAACTAGTCTTAGTGAAAATTCTTCACTTCAAAAATTAATTAATCTTGTAAAAGAAGCAGATAATAAACAGGCACCTACACAAAGAATTGCAGATAAATGGGCTACATGGTTAGTCCCTGTTGCATTATTTATTGCTATTGCTGCATGGTTAATTACTGGAAATATTGAAAGAGGAGTAACTGTTCTTGTTGTATTTTGTCCATGTGCATTAATTTTAGCTACTCCTACTGCTATTATGGCAGCAATTGGACAAGCTACAAAACATGGTGTTTTAATTAAATCTGGTGAAGCACTTGAAACATTAGGTGGACTTAATACTATTGCATTTGATAAAACTGGAACTTTAACTTATGGTAATCTTGTAGTTTCTGATATAATTTCATTAGATGATAGTTTAACTAGTGAAGATATTCTTTTAATGACAGGTTCTGCTGAAAAAAGGAGTGAACATCCACTTGCTAAAGCTATTGTTGAGAATATTGAAATTAAATCTATTGATATAGAAAATCCTAAAGATTTTAAAATGTATCCTGGAAAAGGAGTTTCTTGTATTAATTCTTATGGTAATGTTTATTGTGGAAATATTAAATTTATTAAAGAAATGGATATATTAATTGATGATAATACATTGAATAAATTAGATATTTTACAAAAACAAGGTAAAGCATCTGTAATAATTGCTTTAAATAATAAAGTAGTTGGAATTATTGGTCTTTCTGATTTAATACGTGAAGATTCACATGATATGATAGATGCATTACATAAATTAAATACTGAAACTATTTTATTAACTGGTGATAATAAAAATACAGCAGAATATTTTGCTTCAAAAGTAAATATAGGAAATATTAAATCAGATTTATTACCTGAAGATAAATTAAATTATATTGAAAGTATTAAAAAGTCTGGTAAAAAAGTTTGTATGATTGGTGATGGTGTAAATGATGCACCAGCATTAAAAACTGCAGATGTAAGTATTGCAATGGGTTCAATAGGTAGTGATCTTGCTATTGATTCTGCAGATATTGCACTTTTAGGTGATGATATACAAAAAATACCATATCTTAAACGTTTATCAAATTCTACATTATTTACTATTAAATTTAATATAACACTTTCAATGTGTATTAATGCAGTTGCAATTGTAATGTCTGTTTTAGGTTGGTTAAATCCTGTAACTGGTGCAATTGTTCATAATGCAGGAAGTTGTCTTGTAGTATTAAATGCAGCATTATTATATGATAGACATTTTGATGATGAAATTATTAAAGAAGATTCTAATAATGAGAATATTAGTAAAATGAAAAATATCTCTTTAAATGATGATGAAAAAATAGTTGGGGATAATTTAGAACATACACATATGCATGTACATAAATATGGTGAGTCTACACATTCTCATGATGGTGTTAAAATTTTTAATGAAGTTAAAACTTCAAATGGAGTAAAACATTCACATAAACACAGTCATCATACTGAATTTTATCATAATTGTGATTTATATCATAATTCAAATTAATTAATTTTTTATTTTTTAAATTAATTTGGTATTTTATGTGTTGATTTTAATTTATTTTTTATTTTTTTTTAATTTACTAATTAAAAGTTTAATTTTAATTTATTTTTTTATTATTTTGATTAATATTGTGAAATTAATTGATTTAATTATTTCATATCTTTTTAATAATTTTAATTAATTTAATTAATTTTTTTAATTAACAATTGAAGTTTTATTAAAATATACTTTAGTTTATATTAAACTTGTCTTAATATTTATAAATAATAAAGTATAATATTATATTAATTATAGTGGAGGAATTAATATTTTAGAAGTTAAAAATCTTAGTTATAAATATCCTGATGGGACCCTTGCTTTAAATAATATTAATTTTAGTGTTAAAAAAGGAGAAATGGTTTCTCTTTTAGGTAAAAATGGTGCAGGTAAATCCACTTTATTTTTACATTTTAATGGTATTTATGAGCCTACTAAGGGGGAAATTTTAGTTGATGGGGAGCCTATTGATTATTCTAAAAAAGGATTAATGAAAGTAAGACAAAAAGTAGGTATTGTTTTCCAAAATCCTGATGATCAATTATTCGCTCCAACTGTTGAAGAAGATGTTGCTTTTGGGCCATTAAATTTAGGTTATTCTCAAGAAGAAACACAAGAAATTGTAACAAAATGTCTTAAAAAAGTTGGAATGTCTGGATTTGAAAGAAAAGCACCACATCATTTAAGTGGAGGTCAAAAAAAGAGAGTAGCTATTGCAGGTATACTTGCAATGAATCCTGATTTAATGGTACTTGATGAACCTACTTCTGGTCTTGATCCTAAAGGTGCATCTAAAATCCTTCAATTATTATATGATTTAAATAATGAAGGTATGACTATTATAATTTCAACACATGATGTAGATTTGGTTCCTGTATACTCTAATAAAGTGTTTATTATTAGTAATGGTGTAATTCTTAAATCTGGAACTCCTAAAGAAGTATTTGAGGATGTTGATTTAATTAGAAAAGCTAATTTAAGACTTCCTAGAATGGCTCATTTAGCTGAAATATTAGAAAAAGAAGATTCTATAAACTTTAATAGTGATTATCCATTAACTATTTCAGAAGCAAGAGAAAGGTTTCTTGAATTTTTATTAAATGAAAAAAAATAATATTTTTTATTTTTTTATTTTTATTTATATTTTAGAAATTATTTTAAGGGGGATTAATATTTTAAGTTTTTAAAGATTATTTGTTTTATTTTTAATTATTTTGGTAGTTTTTTTTAAGTTTTTAAAAATTATTTGTTTATTTTTATGTATTGTGGTATTTTTTTAAGTTTTTAAAGATTATTTATTTTATTAAAAATTTGATGGTTTTTTAAGTTTTATATATTTTATTTATTAAGTAATTAAATAGTTTTTCAAATTTTAAAAATCAATTATTTTTTAGAAAATATTTATTTAAATTTATAATTTATTTTTATTTTATTAATTTTTATTTTATATTTGAATTGTTATATATTAAATGTGATAATTATGAGTTGTTGGAAATATTGGCCAAAATTAGAAGAAACTGCAGAAAAACTTGAATCTTATGGTGTAGATTCATTAGAGGATATTAATTCATTAAATAATGTTAAACTTGATGAAATTAAAGTACTTCTTGATGATATTGAAGTTATTGCTCATGATGAGGAAATAGATTTTAATTCAGCAAAACATATTCTTGATAATGAAAGAATGGCAAAAGCTTTAAAACTTATTAGGAAATTTTATTTATATATTGGTGCAAGACTTGAAACACAAAATGCAGAAGAAATTATTAATTCAGATGATCCATATGCCGTTCTTGATAAATTCCATTTTTATGAAAGATATGAAGGATTACTTCAAAATGAATCAAGACTTGCTAAATTTGATAAAGATAAAACTTTTGTCTTTATTGGTAGTGGACCATTACCACTTACATTAATATTATTTAGATTAAAATTTGGATGTAATTGTGTCGGTATTGAGATTCAAGAAGATGTAGCAGAATTATCTCGTAAAGTAATTGATAAACTTGGTTTATCTGATGGTATTAAAATTATTGTTGGAGATGAAAATGCTCTTGCAGATATAGATTTTGATATTGTTATGGTTGCTGCATTTGCTGAACCTAAAGAAAGAGTATTTTCAAATGTTTGGGAGATAGTTGATACTAAAACTCCAGTTCTTGTAAGAACTTATAGTGGTATGAGAGCTATTCTTTATGCACCTTTAACAGATAAACAATTAAGAGGATTCCATAAAGAAATTATGCTTTTACCTCCAGGAAAAACTAATAATACAAGTGTATTACTTAGGAAAATAGAATAAATATTTAATTTTATAAATACATATATTTAAATTAAATATTTATTATTTTGATATTTTATGTTAAGTTCTAATTTTAAATTAATCTATAAGACTAAATATGATGATAAAGTATATGTTAATTCAGATTTTCTTGTTGTAGATTTTCCATATGAGAAAAATGGGGTATCTATATCCTATTTAAATGGAGGATATATGGAAAATCTTAAATCTGTTTTTAATATGCATTTATCTACTGAAACAATAAATAAAATTGATATGAAAACAATTGATGAATTTCTTAAAGATTCAGTAAATAAAATTGGTCTTGATAGTGGAAAAACTTCTGGATTACTTACTCATGCAGATATTGAAAATACTGCTATTGTAACAAAATCCTATAAAAAATTATCTGTTACTGCAATTACTACTGCAGGTACTAAAGTAAATGCAGTAAGAGCAGGAGATCCTGGATCTTATTATGAAGAAAATCAGGAATATTATTCATTAAAGAATAAAAAATCTGAAAAAATTGGAACTATAAATAATATTATTCTTATTAATGCAAAATTAAATGAAAATTCTTTATTAAATGCTATTGTTACTGCTACAGAAGCAAAAGCAGCAGCTTTACAAGAAGTTTCAATACCCTCACAATATTCTAATGGTATTGCAACTGGGACAGGTACTGATGGAATTATAATAATATCTGATAAAAAATCAGATAATATAATTGAAAATACAGGTAAACATTCTAAATTAGGTGAATTAATTGCTAATGCAGTTAAAGAGTCTATTAAAGAAGCAAATCTTAAACAAGTATGGATTAGTCCAAGTTCCCAATCAACAGTGTTAAATATATTATATAGATTTAAATTAGATATTAATGATTTTTATAAAGATTTTACAATTGTTGAGAAAGAAAATTTTATTTTAAATTTAGTTAAAGATAATCATAATCCAAAAATGGTTGCTATAACTTCATTAATTGTACATCTTATTGATGAAGCAAATTATGGATTGTTAAATAAAAAAACAGCATATAATATGTCAATTTTAATTATTAATAAATTATTTACAGATAATGATTCAAATGAAGTTAAAGAATTACTTAAATATTGGATTAATTATTATTTAAAATAGTAATGGTCTATATTTTATGAGTGTTTTTAGTTTATATCTTTGGTTTTAAATTATGGTTTGTGTGTTTTTAGTATGTATATTAAATGAAATTATTATTATTATTTTTAAATTTTCTATAATTTTATATAAAAAGAATAATAAATATTACTTATTATATTAATTAATTAGAGGTTAATTATGAAAAAAATTGGAATATGTGATACTACATTTGCAAGATTTGATATGGGTGGAGCAGCAGAAGATGAACTTAAAAAATATGTTAGTGATACAAAGATTATTAGAGTAACTGTTCCAGGTATTAAAGATCTTCCTGTTGCTAGTAAAAAACTTATTGAAGAAGAAAACTGTGATATTGTAATGGCTTTAGGTATGCCAGGACCTCAGAAAAAAGATAAAATGTGTTCTCATGAAGCATCTACTGGATTAATTAGAGCACAATTAATGACTAATACTCATATTATTGAAGTATTTGTTCATGAAGATGAAGTTGAAACTGATAAAGAACTTAAAATTTTAGCAGATAATAGAGCAAGACAACATGCTCAAAATGTTTATAAAATGTTATTTAATTCAAAACAAATGAGAAGAGAAGCAGGTCAAGGTATACGTGAAGGATTTGAAAATGCAGGTCCAGTATAATTTATTTTTCTTTAATTAGTTTGTTTAAGTGTAATTTATATTATTTTTTAGTATATTTTATGTGGAGTAATTTTGTTTAAGTGTAATATTTTATATGAAATATTGTTATTTAGTGGTTTATTGTGAAAAATATATTGTAGGGATATATTATTTTACTCATTAAATTTAGTTTAATAGATTAAAAAATATTTAGGGATGAATATGTTAGATACAAAAGGAGTATATTTAGTAGTTCCTGCATATAATGAAGAAAAACATGTTGATAAGGTTTTACGAGATATTGCTAGTTTAGGATATCATATTATTTTAGTAAATGATGGATCAAAAGATAATACATTAAATATAGCACGTAATGTTCAAAAAGATTATCCTAATCAAATATATATTGTATCACATGTTATTAATCGTGGATTAGGTGCTGCTCTTAAAACTGGAATGACTGATGCATTAAAACATAATGCAGAATATATAATTACATTTGATGCAGATGGTCAACATGCATTTGAAGATATTCCAAAGGTTATAAAACCATTACAAGATAAAAAAGTTGATGCTGTTATTGGTTCTCGTATATTTGAGGATATGCCTACTACAAAACGTTTTGCAAATAATGTAATGAATATTCTTACACATATTTTCTATGGAATTAAAGTTAAAGATTCACAATCTGGTCTTAGAGCATTTTCATCAAAGGCTGTTAAACAGATAGATGTTGTTTCAGCAGGTTATGGTGTATCTTCTGAATTTATTAAAGAAATTAAAAATAATAAAATACCATTTGATGAAGTTCCTATTACTACAATTTATACAGAAGAAACACAACATAAAGGAACGAATGCTATTGTTGGAATAAAAATCATGTTTAAAATGATTGGTGATTTATTTAGATAATTATATTTTTTGGAAATTTTATCTTATTATTTAATTAAATTGGATTTTTACTTATAGATTTAGAAATCTATCTTATTATTTAATTAAATTATTAATGAGTTTAAGATTATTTTCTTAATTTATTTATTTTATAGTTTAGTAAGAGTATAAAATGGTTGTTTTCTTTTAATTGTTTAAATAGGTGTTTATTATGGAAATATTATTATATCAAGATTTGGTCTTTATTATTGCAGTTATTGCTATTATATTATTAGCTTTTAGATATAAAAATAAAAAAGTTACTTTGTCTACATTTGTAGTTAGTATTATTATTCTACTTATTATTGTAGCAATAGGTTTGTATCCTGATGCAACAACAGATATTGCAAAAATTATTGGTTTTAAAAGAGGTCTGGACTTAATATTTGTTATTGCCATTGCATTTTTAGGATATCTTTTAATTAAAATTAATCTTAAATTAGATAGTTTAAATCATGAGATTGATAAAGTTGTTAGAAAAATAGCAATTGATAATGAAGAACATCAATCTGATGACGATGATGAATAATTTTTTATTTATTCTATTTTAATTTAATTTTTATTTTTATATTTTAATATTTATTTTAATTTTTTTAGTTATTTTTTATCTTTTTTAGTTAT
>NZ_MRCT01000077.1 GCF_002208625.1 Methanobrevibacter sp. 87.7 | reverse complement strand
TTAATTTTAAAGAAATATTTTACAAATTATTAAAATATTAGCGTAATTAAAATATAATAAAAGTTTAAAATAAAAATAAATATCTATTTTTACTTAAGTAAAATAATAAAAAAACTCATACTAATTTTTACTTTAATAAACAACAATAAAAGAAAATATATTAAATATAATGAATATATTATAAGGTAATTAATTTTAATATAATTATTTAATATTAAAAAAATTAAGGACTTAACATAATAAAGAAGTGAGGAAAATGAAAATTGAAAAAAATAATAAGTATAAATTTAAAAAAGAAGAATATGCTATAGTCCTAGATTATCTTAGATTAGGTTATGTAAATAAAACAGGAACTAAATTTAAAAACAAACCAGTAATACAATCAATAGGCACAGATAAATTTACTCTTCTTGAACTTATACCAAAAGATAATGTAGATATTGAAATTCATGAAAAAGTATACATAGGTTCTGGAAAAAGAGATAAAATAAAAACAGTACGAAAACTTGATTACAATAATCTAACAGCTACTAGTCGTGTTGAACTAGAATATGCAATAAAAGAAATTATTGAAAAACAAGAGGACAAATATATTAATTTCTTTAATACTGCAGGTTCATTAAGTACTAGATTACATAAAATAGAACTTCTTCCAGGAATAGGTAAAAAAACAATGTGGAACATTCTAAAAGCTAGAGATGAAAAACCATTTGAATCATATAAAGATTTACAAGAAAGAGTACCTTCATTACCAAATCCAATAAATATGATTACAAATAGAGTAATACAAGAACTTGATCCAAATACTGTTAAAAAAGGTAAAAAGAAATATTACCTATTTACTCAAATTCCTAGTGAAAGAATGAGAGAATATTATAAAGAACAGAAAAGAAAAAATAGGAATAAATCAAAAATTAAAAGGAATAATTAAATTTATAAGCAAATATTTTCTAAAGAAGTGATTAATTGAATAATAATCAAATTTCATTAGCAAAAGAAACTAAAAAGCTTTTAAAAAAATATGATTTAATTTTAAATCATAATTTAGGCCAAAATTTTCTTATAGATGATGCAAAAAGAAATCAGATAATTGATTTTGGAAATATTAATTCTAATGATACTATTTTAGAGATTGGTCCTGGAATAGGTACTTTAACTTTAAAAATGGCTAAGAAAGCAAAAAAAGTAATATGCATCGAAAAAGATAAAAAAGTTCTTAATATATTAAATAAGCGTATTGAAGATAATTCAATAGATAATATTGAAATTATAAATGATGATGCACTTAAAGTAGATTTTCCAAGATTTGATAAGGTAATATCAAATCTTCCTTATCAAATTTCTTCACCAATTACTTTTAAACTTCTTAATTATCCATTTAAATTTGGAGTGTTAATGTATCAGAAAGAATTTGCATATAGAATGTTAAGTAATGTTGGAGAAAGAAATTATTCAAGATTATCTGCAATGTTACATTTTAAAGTAGATATTGAATTGTTAACAAAAGTTCCTGCAGAATGTTTTATGCCAAAACCAAAAATAGATTCTGCAGTTGTAAAACTCACTCCAAATAATAAAATTAAAGATAAAGAATTATTTAAAAACTATGAAAAAGTTTGTAAAGCATTATTCCAACATAAAAATAAAAAAGCAGAAAATTCAATAATAAATTCTCGTCATGAATTAGGTTATACTGATAAAAAAGAATTAAAAACAGATATTAAAAACTTAAATTCAGAAAATTTAGATAAACTACTTGAAAAAAGAGTAATCAGTTTAAGTCCTGAAGAAATACTTGAAATTACAAAATTATTAAGTGATATTTTATGAAAATGGGAAAATATAATATTAAAACTGATGATTTAGTTTATGAACCTGCTGAAGATACATTTCTTTTAGCAGAAAATCTTCAAATAAACCCAGAGGATTCTGTTTTAGAAATTGGTACTGGATCAGGTCTAGTTGCAATTTATGCAAGAGAAAAATCAGATAAAATTACAGTAAGTGATATTAATATTAATGCTCTTGAAATTGCAGAGGAAAATTTTAAAAATAATGGGATTAATGATATTGAAATTAAATTTGGAAATCTTTATGAACCTTTTGAAAATAGAAAGTTTGATGTAATTCTATTTAATACTCCATATTTACCAACTGAAAAAGAAGATATTATTGATACTGACTTAAATTATGCATTTGATGGTGGAGTAGATGGAAGAAAAGTTATAGATCCATTTTTATATGGGTTGAAAAATCATTTAAACAAACATGGAAAAGTTCAGATGATACAGTCTTCATTATCTAATATTGAAAAAACATTTGAAATATTAGAAAGTGAAGGTTTTATATGTGAAATTACAAAAAAAGAACACTTCTTTTTTGAGGATGTAGTTTTAATAACTGCTACTTTAATATAATTTAATGATTTCCATATAATAACTAATCAAAATACTAAAAGATTTTATATCTATAAATAGCTTAAAATAAGCAATTTACATAATTACAATCTATTAATGATTTTTATATCATTAAACTCTTTTTTAATAAATAGCTAAAAACTTAAGATTTATAATATAACTAATTTTTTAAAGATTAATAAATAATCTAATAATCAAAAAATAAATCTAAAATAATTAAATAAAACTTAAAATAAATAAAAACAGAAAATAAATCATTTTTATAATTAAATAAAAATAATAACTAATTTTAAATAAAATAATAAAATGAAGAAATTATTGAATTTCTCCATCAAATACTAATTTTGCAGGTCCTTCCATAAATGCTCCTAATTGTTCTCCTTCTTTGTAAACAGTGAATTTAAGATTTCCACCAGGAAGATGTAAAAGAACATTTGAGTCAAATAAATCATTTTTATAACCTGCAATAGCAATAGCTGTAGCACCAGTACCACAAGCAAGAGTTACACCAGCACCACGTTCCCATGTTCTCATTTTACCTTCATTTCTAGATATAACTTCTACAAAATGAACATTAATATTTTCTGGGAATAATCTATGAGTTTCAAATGCAGGACCAAATTTATCAATATCTACACTATCAACATCATCAACAAAAATAATAACATGAGGGTTTCCAACACTTAATACAGTAATATTAAATTTTTCACCTTCAACTTCTAATTCTTTATTGACACATTCTTCTCCATCATAAATCATAGGAACTTCATCAGTTTTAAAGGTAGATGTACCCATATTTACCCTAAAGAATTTAGGTTCATTATTTTCAAGTGTAATATCAATTGTTTTAATTCCACTTTTTGTTTCAACTGTCATTGATTCTACTTCAAGAATTTTTTTCCTATATACAAAGTCAGCAAAACATCTAATACCATTACCACACATTTCTGCTTCTGAACCATCTGGATTAAACATTCTGTAACCAATATCTGCTTCAGATGAAGTTTCAACAAATAAAACACCATCAGAACCTACACCAAAATGTCTATCACATAAGAAACGACAAGCTTCAGGTTTATCAGATTCAGAAATAACAGTACCTGCACTTTCATCAATAATTAGAAAATCATTACCAATACCATGCATTTTTGAAAATTTCAATCCTTTTAAATCAACCATATAAACTACCTCCAAAAACTATTGTAAGTAATCTGGAATAATTTGATTTCTAAATAAATCATCATATGTTTCAGCTTTACGTACTACTGTTGCATCTCCATCTTTAACTAAAATCTCAGCAGGTAAAGGTCTTGAGTTATAATGTGATGCCATAGTAAATCCATATGCACCTGCATTTAATATTGCTAAAACATCTCCTTCTTCAACTTCAGGTAAAGGTCTATCTCTAGCAAATAAATCTCCAGATTCACAAACATCTCCAGCAACATCTACTTCTTCTTTAATAGGTGCACTCATTTTACTTGCATCAACTATATGATGGTAAGATCCATACATAGTAGGTCTAAGTAAAGTGTTAAACCCTGCATCTACACCAATATATTTTCTGTAACTTTGTTTTACACTATTAACTTTAACAAGTAAATCAACTGCATCTGCAACAATATATCTTCCAGGTTCTAAGAACATAGTAGGTTTACCCATATTATACTCTTTAAGTTTTTCTTCAAAGTATTTAATATTTTCATGAGCAAAATGATCAATATCTAATGCTTTTTCTTCAGGAGTATAAGGTACTCCAATACCTCCACCGAAATCTACAAATTCAAAATCAATACCTGCTTCTTCATGAACTTTACCTACAATATCCATAGTAGAACCAATTGCTAATTTAAATGGTTCTGGATCTAAAATTCCTGAACCAATATGAGAATGAATACCTACAGGATCAAATCCTAAATCTTCTGCTAATTGATATACTTCAACTGCTTCATTATCCATAATACCAAATTTACTCATTACACCACCAGTAATGGTATGAGCATGATGTCCAGCACCAACCATAGGATTTACTCTAATAGATAATTTAAGACCATTAGGATCTACAACACTAGCAAGTCTTTTAATTGCTGATACTGAATCAACATTTAAAATAACTCCCATATCATGAACTTCTTTAAGTTCTTCATTAGTGATATTATTACCAGTGAATAAAATTCTATCTGGTGAAAAACCTAATTTTTCACATGTATAAACTTCACCAGGTGAAACTGTATCTACACAACATCCTTCACTTTCAAGTATTTTCATAACTGCAAGATTTGTATTAGCTTTACAAGCATAAAATACTTTAAAATCTGGATAATATTTAGAGAATGCATTATAAAATCTATTATAATTATCCCTTATTCTATTTTCATCAATTACATAAATTGGGGAACCAAATTCATCTACAAGATCACATGCATCAGCACCACCAATATTTAAATGGTCTTTTTCATTTACTTTAATATTTAAATCCATTATAATCCTCCAGATAATAAATTTAAAAGATTTTTATTAAGTCATCAATATAGTTTAAAATCAATATAATAATTTTATTAATAAAAATATTATACTCCTTACTTTTATTATATAATTTTTAATATTTAATTTATTTTAAAAAAGATAACACTACTTATATAAACTTATTAATATATAAATTTTAGCTAAGACAAAAAATTATTTTAAAAGAGGTATAAAAAATGGAAAAAGGTTATGGACTTTCAGTAAGAGGAATAGCTAAAAAAGATGGAAAAATACTTGTTTTAAAAAGACACCCTAAAAGTAGAACCTTTCCAAATCAATGGGAATTTCCAGGTGGAAAAGCAGAACATAATGAATATTTTGATGAAACATTAACAAGAGAATTCAAAGAAGAAACTAATTTAACTGTAAAAGCAAATGGATTTTATGAAGCAATTGAAGATGAACAAGAAAAAAGAATTACAATACAACTATATATGTATGTAGATATAATTGGAGATGAAATAGTTAAAATTAGTAATGAACATATAGATTATGATTGGAAAAGTATAGAAGAACTTAAAAATATGGATTTAAGTCGTACTACACTAAAAGTTTTAAAAAAGAAAAATTGGAATATTTAATAAAATAGCTAATAAAAAATAAAGAATTTAAACATGTAAAAAATTATAAAAAAATATAATCATGCTAAAAAATGAAATTAATGTATAAAAAAAGCTTAAAAATAAAAAACTAATAGAAAAATCTAGTAAATAGCTAAAAAATAATATAAATACAAAATATGAAAAAATAGAAAAAATAAAAATTAGATTTCAGAAAATACTTCATCTAATTTTTCTATCATAGAATCAATATCTTCTTTTGAAATTATAAGAGCAGGAGCAATTCTTAAAACATTACCTGCAGTACAATTAATTAAAACACCTTTTTCTCTCATTTTATCAACGATATCTCCACCTTCCATAGTAAGTTCAATACCTACTAAAAGACCTAAACCTCTTACATCAGAGACAAAATCATATTTATCTTTTAAAGTGTTTAATTTATCTTTAAGATATTCACCCATTTTTTTAGCATTTTCAGAAAGATTTTCTTCATCCATAAAATCTAATACAGCATCAGCTGCAGCAGTAGCAAGTGGATTTCCACCAAAAGTAGAACCATGATCACCAGGTACAAATGCAGAAGCTACCTCTTCAGTTGCTAAGGTTGCACCTATAGGAACTCCTCCACCAAGACCTTTAGCAAGACTTACAATATCTGGTTTAATTCCAAATAAATCATGTGCAAAGAAAGAACCACATCTTCCAACACCAGTTTGAACTTCATCAATAATAAGTAATATATTATTATCATTACATAATTTTTGAATACCATCCATATATTCTTGACTTGCAACATTTACTCCACCTTCACCTTGTACTACTTCTAACATAATAGCTGCAGTGTCATCACTTATTGCATCTTCCATAGCTTTTAAATCATTATATGGAACATGTTTAAATCCAGATGGTAATGGTTTAAATGGTGCACTAAATTGATCTTGACCAGTTGCAGTGACTGTTAACATTGTTCTTCCATGAAAAGATTTTAATGCAGTTATAATCTCTCCTTTACCAGTAGCTTTTCTTGCAAGTTTAATAGCTGCTTCATTAGCTTCTGCTCCACTATTAGAAAAGAATGTTTTTGTAAAATGAGATTTATTTGCTAATTTTTCGGCAAGTACTGCTGCTGGTTCATTATAATAAATATTAGATGAATGAATCATTTTTTCAGCTTGTGTTTTAATAGCTTCAACGACTTTTTCGTTAGTTTGACCAACATTATTTACTGCAATTCCAGCAAAGAAATCTAAATATTCATTTCCATCTTTATCATAGACTTTAACACCATGTCCATGATCTAAAACAATAGGTTGTCTACCATAAGTATGCATTACATACTTATCATAGTTATCCATAACTTCATTAGTATTCATAATAATAACACCTTAATTAATTTGAAAAATAATAAAATAATTTTTTAAATTTAAAACTTAAATAAAGAAAAAAATAGTTTTATAATAAATAAAACATTCTATTAATAATTTTATATTTTATTTAATTTATAAATACTTTTTTATTAAAAACTAAATAAATAATTAAGCTTAAATAATTAAAAAAGTATTATTTTAAAAAATATACTTTAAAAATATAATTTTAAATAGATAAAATTCTTAAAAAGATTAAAATAACCTATAATATACTTTAAAAATATAATTTTAAATAGATAAAAGATTTAAATAATCTGTAAACTTTAATTAAAATAAAAAATATATAAAAAATTAATTATAAATTAAATAGAGGATATTATGGAAAGTGTAAAACTTGGAAAAACAGACTTAATTGTAAATAAACTTGGTTTTGGGGCATTACCTCTTCAAAGAGCAGAAGAAAAAGATGCAATATCTTTTCTAAAAAAAGCATATAATAATAAAATTAATTTTTATGATACTGCAAGAGCTTACTCAAACAGTGAAGAAAGAATAGGTAAAGCATTATCTAATGTTCGTGAAGATATTTATATTGCAAGTAAAACTAAATCATTAGAACCAGAAGGAGTATGGAAAGACCTTGAAACTAGTCTTAAAAATCTTAAAACAGATTATTTAGATTTATATCAATTCCATAATCCACCATTTTGTCCAAAACCTAATGATGAACATGGAATATATGATGTATTTCTTGAAGCAAAAGAAGAAGGTTTAATAAATCACATAGGAATAACCACCCATAAAAATGCACTTGCAATAAAAGAAATTAAAAGTGGATTATTTGAAACTATGCAATACCCTTTTTCATATTTAAGTGAAGAGAAAGATTTCAAAATTATTAACTTATGTAAAGAAAAAAATGTAGGATTTATTGCAATGAAAGCAATGAGTGGAGGATTACTTAAAGAATCTAAAGCAGTATATGCATTTATGGAAGAATATCCTACTGTCCTTCCAATATGGGGAATACAGAAAGAAAGTGAATTAGATGAATTTTTAACTTATCAAAAAAATAATGTTAAACTTAATAAAGAACTTAAAGAAGTAATTAATGAAGACAAAGAAGAACTTTCTGGAGAATTCTGTAGAGGATGTGCATACTGCCAACCATGTCCTAATGGTATTAATATAAATATGTGTGCTAGAATGTCATTATGGATTAGACGTTTCCCAACTGAACCATATCTTACTCCTGAATACCAAGAAATGATGGAAAAAACACTTGATTGTGAAGAATGTGGTGAATGTCTTAGTAAATGTCCATATGAACTTAATATTCCAAAACTTCTTCGTGAAAACTACGAAGATTATCAAAATGTTTTATCTGGAAAAATAAACACATATAAAGAATAAAATAATTTATTAATATAATAAAAAATCAAAATACTAAAAAAAATAAATTACAAAAATTTATTAATATAGTAAATTAAATAAAAAAACTATATTTTAATATTTAATTAAAATAAAAATTAATAATGTTTAATAAAAAATTTTATTAAAACATTAAAAAGAATTAAAGTGATAAAATGAAAAAAGCTACAATGGAAACTGAAAAAGGAACAATTATTTTAGAATTATTCCCTAATGAAGCTCCTGGAACTGTTGCTAACTTTGAAAAATTAGCAAATAGTGGATTTTATGATGGATTAACTTTCCATAGAGTAATTCCAGACTTTGTTATTCAAGGAGGAGATCCTAACGGAGATGGAACTGGAGGACCAGGTTACACAATTAAATGTGAAACTGAAGGAAATCCACATAAACATGGAACTGGTGCTTTATCTATGGCTCATGCAGGTAAAGACACTGGAGGAAGTCAATTCTTTATTACTTTATCTCCACAACCTCATTTAAATGGTGTACATACTGTATTTGGTCAAGTTATCGAAGGTATGGATGTTGTCTATAATATTAGACAAGGAGATAAAATGACAAAAGTTAGAGTAACAGGATAATTCCTATTACTTACTTTTTTTATCTTAATCTTAATAATAAAAATAGCTAATTTTAAAAACTATATTCAATAAAATTTAGAAAATAACTAATTTTAAAAATATCTTAATAAAAATTTAATAACTAATTTTAAAACTATATTCAATATATAAACT
>NZ_MRCT01000076.1 GCF_002208625.1 Methanobrevibacter sp. 87.7 | reverse complement strand
ATTTTATTAAGTAGGTTTAAACTTTTTTTAAGTTTTTAATTTATTTTTTATTTTATTAAGTAGGTTTAAACTTTTTTTAAGTTTTTAATTTATTTTTTATTTTATTAAGTAGGTTTAAACTTTTTTAAGTTTTAATGTTTATTTATTTTAAATAATTTAAATTTTTTTTTAAATTTTATTAATTTTATAGAGGATTTATATGATCGAACCAAATGAAATTGGAAAAATAGCTCAAATTGCATCTGTTCTTGAAGTAAGTGGTTATCCAAAACCAGGTAATGTTCATAGAACTCGTGATTTTGATGATATGGTTTTTGAAGATTTTCTTATTAGTGGTGTTGTAATAGGAGATACTATTAGAGAACTTGCTCAAAGAACTATAGATAATAAAGATGATTTATCTAAAGTAGAATTAGGTAAAGCTATTCTTGATGCAGTTTCAGAAACTGATAAATGGATTAAGAACAATACAAATTTAGGTATTGTTATGATGTGCGCACCTATTGCAGCAGCTGCAGCTATTAGTAATAATATGGATGATTTAAGAGAAAATGTAGGTAAATTAATGGATGCTACTACTGTAGATGATGCAATTAATTTATATGATGCAATTAATATTGCATCTGCAGGAGGAATGGGTAGTCAAGAAGATTATGATGTTACT
The DNA here is from genome assembly GCF_002208625.1 of Methanobrevibacter sp. 87.7. Classification (GTDB taxonomy): domain Archaea; phylum Methanobacteriota; class Methanobacteria; order Methanobacteriales; family Methanobacteriaceae; genus Methanarmilla. The sequence continues at coordinate 8,392 of NZ_MRCT01000076.1, read as the reverse complement.
AGTGACTCTGCTAAAGATGAATTAAGAGCAAATAATCAAACTATGTATGATGTTTTAAAAATATCTGCACCATGGGATAGATTAGCATCTGAATTAACAAGTAAAATGCCTGTTGTATTTGAAACTGGATATCCTACATATAAAAAACTTAGAGAAAATAATTCTATTAATATATCTGGAGTATTGACATTTTTAACAATTTTATCACAAGTACCTGATACTTTAATATCACGTAAATATGGTGATGACTTAGCATTAGAAGTATCTAAAAAAACAGCTGAACTTTTAGAATATCATGATGAAAATGATTTTGATAAAAAACTTAAATCATTTGATGATGAATTATTTAATAATCATCAAAATCCAGGTACTACTGCAGATTTAACTGCTACTTCTATAATGCTTTATTATTTATCTTGTGAATTTGAAAATTAGTTTTTTAACTTTTTTAGTTAAATTAAATATTTTTTTATTTTATTTATTTAAAATGAGTTATTTTTTTTATTTTTAATATTTTTTTATTTAAAATAAGTTATTTTTTTATTTAGTTTAAAAGAGTTATTTTATTTAGTTAAAATGACTTATTTTTTTAATATTATTTTTATTATCTAATTTATTTTACTATTAACCTTATTTAGTTAATAATCATGTTTTATTTTATTTTTAACTTAATTTAGTTAATATTAATTAATTTATAAATTATTAGATAATTTTTATTTAATTATATTTTTATTAGCTTTTTGTTTATTATATTACTTTATTTGTCTATGTGTTTTAATTAAGTTATATTTATTAATATTCAAAATTATATTTATTATTAATTAAAAGTTTTTGTGAGGTGAAACAAATGGAAGATAGTAAAGTTTTAAGTATTATTTCTATAATTCTTGGTATTATTATTATGATTTTCCCAATGTTTGGGGTTGCTACTGTATCTATAATTCTTGGAATAACCTTCTTAATTATGGGTATATTTACAGCAGTATTTTCATATTCAACATCTGATTATAGTAGTCTATTGTCTATTCCTGGTATAATCTTAGGAGTTTTATTTGCAATATTTGGTGTTTGTTTAATAATTAATCCTGCTGTATTTTCTGCATTAGCTGCATTCTTTATTTATATTGCTGGATTGTTCTTAATTATTATTGGTATTTTAGCTATAATTGCAGCATTTGGCGGAGTCGGTAAAGCTTTAGGTCTTACCTCATTAATTTTAGGTATTATTTACTTTATTGTTGGATATTATGTAGCTGATCCTAAAATATGTGGTTTCTTAATTGGTTTATGGTTATTAATTTCAGGTATTGTAGGACTTGTAAGAGATTAAATCTTTATTCATTAGAATAAATTTTTTATCTCTTTTAAGATACATTATTTTTAATTATTTAAGTTTATTTTTTATTATTCTCAAATATTTTTATTTTTTATTTTATTATATAATTATTTGGATATTTTCTAGTTTTGTTTATTTTTTTAAGTTATTTTTTTATTTTATTTTTATTTTGTATAAAATTAAAATCAAAATCTTTATAAATTAATTTATCTAAATATATCAATAATTAATTGAATATTTTCAGGCGATATAAAATGACAGATACATGTGATATTGATTCTGATTTTAATGAGTTGCCGTCAGAAAGTGAAATTAATAATATGGTTAATGTGTTTAAGGCTATTTCTGATCCAACTCGTTTGTGTATTTTATACTTATTAAAAGATACTGAGTTGTGTTCTTATAGAATTCAAGAGGCATTGAATAAACCACAACCAACTATTTCTCATCATATAAATATTTTGAAAAATGCCGGACTAATTAATGGAAGAAAAAAAGGGACTTGGATTTATTTTAGTTTATCTAATAATAAGATAATTGACATGTTAGAAGACTTAAAATTAATATTCTAGTTTTACTATTTTTATTTATTTTTTTATTTTTTAAGATTTTAATGTAATTAGTAATTAATTACAAAAATTTTCATAAAGTTTATATATTATAAAGTTTAATCTTTATTTGTCATTAGTTATTAAGTACAAAAATTTTAGTAAGATTAATATTTTCAAAATATGATTTTTACTTGTAATTAATTATTAATTACAAAAATTTTCGTAAACTTTATATACTATAAAAACATAGTAATATTGTCATTAGTTATTAATTACAAAAATTCATTGTACTTTTTAATTAATGGAGGTTTAATATACTAAGGTGAATATTACTTGGAATTTATTTTAGATAATATGAATTTATTATTTAATTTAAATTTCATGTAATTCTTATTAATCATTTTTATGATTATAATTGGAATATTAAATAAAATTTAATTTAATTCATATCCTCCTTTAACTTTTGATGGGTTCGACTCCCATTTGGAGGTATATATTCGTTCGTTAATATTTTAGTAAGAGACGGTTCTCTACTAGAATATTGTTTTTCATATTTTCACCTCTCCGTGAAGTAGAAAAAATATTTTTATTTTTTCTATTTTTTCTACTTTGTAAATAGAATAATAAAAAAGATTTATCTAATTAAATAACCTAAAAATTAAGGTTTTTAATTAGTATATTAATTAAAATATGGTTTTTAAAATAAAAACTGAATAAAATAAAAATATAGTTTTTAATTAAACTAAATTTTTATTAAAACTAAATAGGGGGTACAATATGCCTGATGAAGTTAATAATGAAATTCTTAAGGATTTAATTAATTTAAGTCCAGAATCTAGAACAAGTTATCATGAAGAAATGTTACTTGATAAATTAAGAGAAGCCTTCTTATATATGCCATTTGAAATTACTTCAAAAAATTTTGATTATAATTTTAATGGTGTTAAAGAAGGATATATTATAGAAATAGATGAACCTTTTAAATTTAAACCATTGGTTTACACTGATAAAAATAATATTTCACATTTGTTTTTGTTTACTGATAAAGATGAACTTAAAAATGGAATTAAAGGTAAACTTAATGTTTTTATAATCACAAGTTCAGATATTGCTGAAAATTTCAAAAAAGCAAATTATGATTATGTTGATATTAATCCATTTAGTAAATGTGGAATTTCTATGAAATTTAGTAGTTTTTTAAATTTATTTAATGATGAATCATATTTTGTGTTTAAAGAGGAATGATTTTGTAGGTTGTTTGTGTTGAGTTTTTTGTGTTTAAAGAGGGATGATTTTAAAGTCTGTTATCTTGAATTTATAAAATTAAATTATTTATTTAAAATTATTAGGAGAATATTATGGTTATTAAAAAATTAATGGATGTTGCAGATGTATATTCTGGAGTTCATATTTCACGTTTTGTTGATTCAGAATCTGATTTAAAACCAGTTATTAGAAATAAATATGGATTAAATGATACTTTAGAATATGAGTATAAACGTATTTCAAATAGTTTAAATTCAAAGTATTATTCAAAAAAAGATGATATATTAATTTCTTTATCTGAACCAAATTCTGTAACTAAATTGTATGAAGAAGGATACATAATTACTATGAATTTTGCAGTAATTAGATTAAAAGAAGGTTATGATCCATCATTCTTTTATCATTTACTAAAAAGTAATTATTTTCTTAAAAAATTACATAAATTACGTGAAGGTGGAGCTTTAAGAATTATTAAAGTTGCTGATTTAAGAAAAATTAAATTTGATATTCCAGATTTGGATACTCAAAAAAAGTATGGTGAATTTTTAAATTTAATTGATAGAAAAATAAAATTAGAGAAAAAGTCTATTAAATATAAAAAAGATTATGAAGAAGCAATAATTGAAAATCTTTATAAATAATTAATTGACTTTGTTTATTAGTTATAATAAGATTAAAAATAAGAAAATTATTTAATTTAAAGTTAATAGAAATAAAAATTAAGTTAATAAAAATGATTTATAGAAATTATGGTTTATATCCTTAAGTTATTTTATATTTATATAATTAATAAAAAGTTTTAAAGTTTATTAATTAATTTTCATGAATTTAAGGATGTATTTAAGTTTTAATGTTAAATGAGGAATAATATATTTTAATTATAAAGTTGATAATTCAAATATTATTATTTATAAAAAAATTATATGTTATAGGTGAATTGTATGGCAAGTCAAGAATTAGAAACCAAATTATGGGCAATTGCAGATGAATTAAGAGGAAATATGGATGCTAATGAATTTAAAAACTACATATTAGGATTTATATTTTACCGATATTTATCTGAGAAATTAGAATTACATATGAATAATGAATTAACTGAAGATGGTTTGACTTTTAAAGAAGCATGGGAAAAAGATGATTATAAACAAAATCTAAAAGAAGAAGGAATAGATTCATTAGGGTACTTTATTGAACCTCAACATTTATTTAGTTGTATTATTAGGAAAGCTAAAGTTGGAGAATTTATTTTAGATGATCTTAATAAAGCATTAAATTATATTAGTAATTCTTGTATTGGTACTGAAAGTCAAGATGATTTCAGTAACCTCTTTGAAGATGTAGATCTTCATTCCTCAAAACTTGGAAGAACTAATGATGATAAAAATAAATTAATATCAAAAATATTACTTCATTTAAATGATATTGATTTTGAACTTCAAAATAATGAATCAGATATTCTTGGTGATGCATATGAGTACTTAATTAGTCAATTTGCATCTAGTGCAGGTAAAAAAGCAGGAGAATTTTATACTCCTCAAGAAGTTTCAAAAGTACTTGCTAAAATTGTAACTTTAGGTAAAAAACGTATTAAATCAGTATATGACCCAACATGTGGTTCTGGATCTTTACTTTTACGTGTATCTAAAGAAGCAGATGTAGCAAACTTCTATGGTCAAGAATTAAATCAAACTACCTATAACCTTGCACGTATGAATATGATTCTTCATGGTGTTAAATATCAAGACTTTGATATTAAACAAGGTGATTCATTAGAACATCCAATGCATATTGATAAAAAATTTGAAGCTATCGTTGCTAATCCACCATTCAGTGCTAAATGGAGTGCAGATAAATCATTCCTTGATGATGAACGTTTTAGTGCATATGGAAAATTAGCACCTAAATCAAAAGCAGATTATGCATTTGTACAACATATGATATATCATCTTGATGAAAATGGTACAATGGGTATTGTACTTCCACATGGAGTTCTATTTAGAGGAGCTGCAGAAAGTAAAATACGTAGATACCTTATTGAAGAAAAAAATTATTTAGATGCAGTAATTGGTTTACCAACTAATATATTCTATGGTACAAGTATACCAACATGTATATTAATATTTAAAAAATGTAGAACAGAAGATGAAGATATATTATTTATTGATGCTTCACAAGAATTTGAAAAGGTTAAAAATCAAAATAGATTAAGAAAACAAGATATTGATAAGATTGTAAATACTTACGCTAAACGTGAAGAAATTGATAAATATTCACATAGAGTATCATTAGATGAAATTGCTGAAAATGATTATAATCTTAACATACCAAGATATGTAGATACTTTTGAAGAAGAAGAACCAGTTGATCTTGATGAAGTTGTAAAAGAACTTAAAGAGATTAATGAAGAAATGAAAAAAGTTGATGAAGAAATCGATAAATATTGTAAAGAATTAGGAATTAAATCACCAATATTCTAAGGGGGTAAATATTTATGGAAAATGGTTCTCATACTGAGACAAATAGTAAAACTTATGTTGATAAAAAGGAAATTAATACTCCAAAAATAAGATTTTCGGAATTTACAGATGAATGGAAAACAATTACTTTAAATGATATTTGTATTTTCTTAAAAGGTAAAGGAATATCTAAAAAAGATATATCTAAAGAAGGTATTGACTGTGTGAGATATGGGGAATTATATACATATTATGATGAATTAATAAATGAAACAGTATCAAAAACAAATATTAATAAAGAAAATTTGGTATTTTCAAAGAAAAATGATATAATTATTCCTAGTACTGGAGAAACAGCAATTGATATGAGTCAAGCATCCTGTATTACAAAAGATAATATTGCTATAGTGGTGATATTAATATTTTAAGAACTAATGAAAATGGTGTTTTCTTAAGTTATTATTTAAATAATATCAAAAAAGAAATTGCAAAATTCACACAAGGAATTTCAATCATGCATTTATATTCTAGTGAGTTAAAAAATGTTAAAATTAAAATTCCATCTAAAAAAGAACAGAAAAAAATTTCAGATTTTCTGTTAAAAATAAATTATAAAATTGAGTTAATATGGAAAAGAAGTATAAAATTTTATTAAAATTAAAAGATTATTTTTTAGAAAATTTATTTTGTCATGAAAATGAACTTAAACCAATGTTAAGATTTCAAGAATTTAATGAAGATTGGAAACAAATAAAAGGTAAAAATATATATTCAATTATTAGTGGAGGATCTTATAAAAGTTCTGATTCTCAGAAAGAAGGAATAAAATGGTTAAAAATAAAAAATGTAGGAATTAATAGATTAAATGAAAATGATGTAGATTATTTACCTTTAAAATATAAAAATGATAAAAAATTTTTATTAAAGAAAGGAGATATCGTTTTAGCATTGACTGGGACTATTATTAATTCAAAACTTAAAATTGCAATTATTGATAATTTTTTTAATTATTCCTTATTAAATCAAAGAGTAGGAAAAATTGATATTAATAATAAAAATATAAATAAATATTTTATTTATTATTATTTACAAACAAACAAAACAATTTTAAAAATAAGAAGTAAAATTGATGGAACTAGCCCTCCTAATTTATCAATTACTGATTTAAATGAAATTAAATTTAATATACCATCTTTAAATGAACAGAATAAAATTGTTGATTTATTATCAAATATTTATGATAAAATAAGATTCTATGAATGTTATATTAATAAATTAAATTATTTTAAGAAATATTTATTACAAAATATGTTTTGTTAATATAAATTAATAAAACAATTAATATTATTGTATATTATATTGATTATCTGCAAGAAATATATTAATTGTAATATTTATTTCTTCTTTAATCTCCTTTTTTTCTTCATTTTCTAAAATTAGAATATTTTTCATTACTTTTTTATATTTCTCTTTTAAATTTTGAGGATTTGTTTTTATATAAGTTTCATGTACTGAATTTTTACTTCGTCCCTGTAATGCATCTACATATTCAGAACTTAAACCTATATTTGATGCATGAAACTTTCTTAAAGTATGTGTTCTAAAAAATCTATAATTTCCTTTAAATCCCCATTTCATTTGATCATTAATTTGTTGAAATCTAGTTATTACTAAAGAATTACTAATAGGAAATAGTTTATCATTTAATTGAAGATTTTTTTTTGTTTTTAAATATTTAATTATGTAATTACTTGCTTCTGATGAACAAAAAGTATAATAATATTTATCTGTTTTTATACGTTTTAAGTAAACTGTTGGTATAATATCATTACGGTTACTTAATTCATCTAATATGTCTTTTAAATTATTACTTTTATAATATTCTGATACTCCTTTTATAAAATCATCCACAGTTAATGATAAAGTTTCCGCCTTTGCAGTACCTGAAGAGGACATAAATAAAATTAATGCTTTAAAATCAATACTTACAAGATCTAATGATTTTCGTATATGTTCTTTAGTTGGTAAATCAAAATAATTTATTTCATAATTTTTATTAAATTTAACATTAGGTAATACTGGAATTTCTACTTCATAATGTCTATAAAAGGTTATTAATTTAGAAAAATAAGTTTTAATAGTTTTTGATGACATATTTTTAGATAATAATTCATTTCGATAATCAATTAAACGTTTTTTAATTCGTCTATTTTTTAATAAAACATGATTTTCTTCATCTAAATATGCTTCTTTTAATAATTCATCAATACTCATATTATGAAATTCAGTATATCTTTTTAATGTAGATATATATCCTTTCTTAGTACTATCTTTAATATGGTACAACTCCATCTGGATATTATAATAAATATAATACATTAGAAGATACAATTTCTATTAGTGAAGGTGGATCTTGTGGTTATGTTAAATGGAACAATACTAAGTTTTGGGCAGGAGGACACTGTTATACATTATTAAATGTTGATGAAAATAAAATTTTGAATAAATTTTTATATCAAATTTTAAAAAATGATGAAAAAAAGTTAATGAGATTAGGTGTAGGTTCAGGACTTAAAAATATTCAAAAATTAGATGTTGAAAACTTTAAAATAAAATTACCATCAATTAAAGAACAAAATAAAATTTCAAAATTCCTTAATTTTCTTGATTTAAAAATAAATAAATGTTTTAATGAAATCATACTCCTTAAAAGATTTAAAAAAGGTTTATTACAAAAAATGTTCTGTTAATTTAACAAAACATTTTTGTAAAAGATATTTCTT
>NZ_MRCT01000075.1 GCF_002208625.1 Methanobrevibacter sp. 87.7 | reverse complement strand
ATTAAATACACTATAAAAAATAGAATTTAAAATATAAATTAGAATAAGAATTAATACTTTAAAATAATAAAAAATTAGAATTTAAAATATAAATTAAAATATTTTATAAATAAATACACTATAAAAAATAGAATTTAAAATATAAATTAGAATAAGAATTAATACTTTAAGATAATAAAAAAATTAGAACTATGGAGATTATTTAATTTGTATTTCTCCTTGTACAAGTTCTAAAATTCCTTTTGCTAACATTAAATCAATAACTGCATTAATTTTTTTAGATGTTTTTTTAGATGTTGATTTAAAACCAAAATTACGAGCAACTGCTCTTGTTAATTTTTTATCAGTTAAATGTTCTTTAAAGACAAGAACTAATTTAATATTAGCTCCAATTTCATCTTCTGAAATTAAATCAATATTTGGTTTAACACGTTTTCTAACACTTATATCTGGATTTTTAGTAGAATATAAAAAGTCATCAACAATATATATTAAACCTTCTTTTTCTGCAGATTTTATTCCATCATTAACTTTAGACTTAAGTTTAGATCCTGCTCTTTTAATTCCAGAACTTTCTTTAATTCTTTTAGTTATTATATCTTTATGAATTGGACCTTCAACATCAACTATCTGTGATATAACTTCACCAATATAAGATACTGGTTTATCATATACATCATCTTGTGTTTTTAATGGTAAATCTTTAAATTCATTATATTTTTTAATATAATCTTTCATTGATTTGCCTTTAGTTGGTAATGTCCTATTATCATATGCTTTAAGACCATTAGATTCTTTTTTTCTTTCTTTTTCAATTTTCTTATAGTCTTTATCTGCATCTTCAATAACTTCTTCTAATTTTTCTGATTCTAATTTGCTATTAACAGGTCTTCTTATATCTTCTGAATTAATAACAGTATCATCTGTTATATATTCATTTGAATAAGAATTCTGATTATTCAAATAAGTATTCTGATTACTATTAACAGTCTCATATTCATTTGAATAAGAATTTTGATTATTATTTACAGTCTCATATTCATCATTATCATAATATTCTTCATTATCTGAAGAATCATCATAATAATCATCATAATCAAAATCATCAGATCTATCAATTACATGTACTTTTTCTGGTTGTGAACTATTTTCAATTTCTTTTAATGAATCATTAATATATTTAAGTTCTTTTTTAAATTTAGAAATTTTATCTATAATTGATTCATCATCATGATCTTCAATATTATATTGAACATGGTTTTTCCTTAATGGATTATTAAAATCTGTATCTGTATAATAATCATCATAAGTATTTGATTCATAATCTTCAGTAATTACATTACTTTTATCATTAGAAGGATTCATTACCTCATTAATGATTTCTTGATCATTTTCTTCATTATTATCATTAAATAAATCTCCAATTTCACTTTCAGATTTATATTCAGAATCTATATCTTTTATTTTATTTTTTGTTTCAGATTTAGGAGTTATACTATTTAATTTATCGTCATTTATAACATTTAAATCTGAATTTTTGCTAATTGCTGGTTTATTCTCAGAAATATTACTGTAGGTATTTAATGGACTATCTTCTTCATTATTTATACTATTTAATGAATTATCCTCTTCATCATTGTTTATGATTGTATCAATCATTTCCTCCAATTTTTCATCAGAATTCTTTGTCTTATTTACTTCATTAAATTTTTTCCTAAAGTGAACTTTAGGTATTTTTCCATTTTCAATGGTATTGTCTTTCATTTTTCTATCAGAGTTATTTTTTATTTCATCTTTGCTAGTTTCACTACTTGAGTCTTTTATTTTTTTATTAATTTTATCTTTTTTAGAGTTATTTAAATTTTCTGCTATATTTTTATTATATGAATTTATTTCCTCTTCAATTTTTTCAATATGTTTCATTTCATTATTTGAAATTACTTTTTCACCATCTTGAAGTTTTCTATTTTTTGGAACCTCAACATATTCATATTCATCATCAGAAAATAGGATTTTTTCTTCTGAATCATCATTTATAGATTTATTTTCTATTGAATTATCATTTACATTAACTTGTATACTATCCTCATCATCATATTTAGATTGTATATCCTCATTAGATTCTATACTATTATTATCATATTTAGATTGTATACTATCATTATTCTCTATACTATCCTCATTATCATATTCAGTTTCTATATTATCTGTATATTCATTTTCTAGATTATAATCATTACTAATTGTATTATCTTCATAATTATTTTCTAGATTATAATCGTTTATATCATTATGAGAATCTTTTTTATTAATATTAGAGATTCTAGATCCAATAAATGAACCAATATCTTGTAATGTGTTTCTATGTTTATTTTCTGTTTCACTAATTTTATCAAATGATTTTTCAAGTTTACTATTCAATTTACTTAATTTTTCATACTGATTATTATTTTGAATATAACTTTCATTATTTGGATAGTTAGTTAATAACTCTTCTTCAGATTCTTTTTTAAGTTGTGATATTAAATCGTTATTAACAATTAATGGTTTCTCAAGACCATCATATACATCATCTTCTATATTTCCATCAATATCTTCTGATTTTATAGAATTTGATGTATTTGAATAATTGGATTTTGAAGTTTTATTAATATCATTATTATTTTTCCTAATAGTTTCACTAACATTATTATCATTATCTTGACTAGATTTCTTAATAAAACCACTAGTACTATTTTCACTATCTTGATTAGATTTATTAATAAAACTATTTCCACTACTATTATTAGTTTTCATAGTAGTTTCACTAGCACTATTATCATTATTTGAGAATTGATTTATTAATTCTCTAGATCTTGCTTCTTCTTTTAGTATATCCTCTTTAGTTTCAATACTAGATGAATTATTATCTTTGTTAGAATTATTTTCAATATAAGAATCAGGATTAAGATTTACTTCAGATTCATTTGGAGTATTTTCATCAATTACTTCTACAAAGTCATTTGTAGTTTCTCTAGCATCTTCAAGAGCTTTCTTTTCTTCCTCTTCTTTAAGCCTACGTGCTTCTTCAAGTCTTCTTTGTTTTTCAGCTTCCATTTTTTCTTGGAATTTACGTTCTTCTTCAGCACGTTTTTTATCATCTTCAATAATATCTATTTTAGCTTGTTGAACTCTATCAAGAAGATGTTTTTTACAAGCTTCACAATTTCTATACCAATCAGTAGACCATAAATGATATAATTTCCATCCTAATCCATCAAGGACTTGTTCTCTAAGTCTATCTCTATCACGTGCAACTTTACTTGAAGCATACATTTTACCATCAGTAGTAATACCTAAAATATATCTTCCAGGATTATCATCATCTACAATAGCAAGATCTACTCTAAAACCTGCACAACCAACATGTTTATCTACAGTATATCCATTATCAACTAAGAAAGTATATATTCCTTCTTCAAATGGTTCTATAGTATCATCTTCACTTGGGATATTACCAATAGTTAAACTTTCAGCATATTCTAAGAATTCTTTAAGTGCACGTACACCAAATGGTGGATTAGCAGTTAAATGCATATCATGTGATCTAAAGTTAGAAAATACTACACATTTTTCTTTTGCACGAGTAACAAGTACATTTAAACGTCTTTCTCCTCCATCTTGATTTAAAGGACCAAAATTTAAAGACATTTTTCTATTTTGGTCAAAACCATAACCTACACTAATTAATATAACATCCCTTTCATCACCTTGTATTGTTTCAAGGTTTTTAACAAAGAATCTATCAGGTCTATTTTCAGAGAATAATGGTTCAAGTTCAGGATGATTTTTACGTTCAACCTCAAGTTCTTCTAATATTGCATTTCTTTGAGCAACTGAGAAAGTACCTACTCCTAAACTTTTACTATCACCATACTTTTCAAAGTGTTTAAATATTTCTTTAACAACTTCTTTAGCTTCTCCACGGTTATATGAACCTTCACCTCTTTCATATACTGTATTTGGACAATATCTAAATTTAAGACCTAATTCAGGATCATCATGTGAAGGTGATGGATAAACAAGTAATTGATTATCATAGAACTCTTTGTTTGATACAGCAATAAGAGATTCATGACGACTTCTGTAGTGCCATTTTAACATTTTAACTGGGAAGGATAGTTTACAAAGGTGTAAAATACTTTCCATATCATTAGCACTTGCTACCTCTTCATGAGAATCTCCTTCTGCAATTTGATCAAAGAAACTTGTAGGAGGTAATTGTTGTGTATCTCCCATAACAACTGCAGTTTTACCACGCATAAATGCCCCAAGTGCATCTTCTGGTTTAACTTGACTTGCTTCATCAAAAATAACAACATCAAATTGTAATTTTGGATTAGTTGGATCAAGATATTGAGCAATAGAAAGTGGACTCATCATAAATACAGGTTTAATCTTTTTAATAATAGTTCCTGCTTTTTCAAGAAGTGTTCTAACAGGTAAATGTCCACTTTTTCTTGTGAATTCTCCAGCAAGTATTTTAGCTTCAGGATCACTTGCTCCACCATAGATTTTAGGAATATTTTTATTAAGTTTATTAAATACTCTTCTCCTATTTAATTTTAAAATTTCCCTATCTAAATCTTGGAATTCTTTTATACGATTTTCATGTAATTCTCCAACAAATGAACTTAATTCTGTACTTTCCATGAATAATTTATTAAGTAAACTATCTGCAAAGTTTCCTGAAACTAATGCATTAACATCATCTTTTTTAATATTTCTTTTTTCAATTGTATTAATGAATAATTTAGCTTCAGAATCCATACATTTATTTTTAGTGTTTAAATATTGACTCCATAAATGTAAACTTGAGAAATGGCCATTCCATTTATTAAATTGATCTACCCATTCAGTAAATAATACATCTTCTGCATCTTTTTTAAAGATTACTTTTGTATTTGGTTTTAAAGTTGTTTGAAGTTTATTTAATTCATGTCTAAAACTATTTCTTTCTTTAATATAATCTTTTAATGATTCTTTAATAGAAGCAGTCTTAAAGTCATTAGTAAGATAATCAAATACTTTATCAGTAAATATATCCTCTTTAAGATATTGTTTTAACTCAAACATCCAGTTATATATTTTTCTAAGTTCTTTAATATCTGCATTTAAAGACCAATATTTTGAGAAATATGATTTTCCAAGTGTATCTTCACTTTCAATTTTTCTTTTTTCTTCTTTAAATTTTTTAACAGCATTTAAATCAGCTAAAACTGCTGAATCTCCAGGAACTTTTCCTTTATAAAATTCTTCAACAACTTTAGTATTAGATTTAGAGAATATTCTAAATTTCTTATGTGCCCCTTCTTCTATAGTACTTATTAATGAATCAATATCCACATTAAGAATTGATGGATTAAATTTATCTAATATTTTTGAGGTTTTTTGATAATGTTCTAATTCATTAATTAATTTATCAGCAATTTTAGGATTATCCCATGCTGGAGAATTTAATAAATCTTTATCAATTATTGGTACTTCTTTATCTAAGAAATCTAAAGATTTAATTGTTTTATCAAGACTTCTTAAATTTTTAGCTTTTTTAATACCAAAATTTTCCTCAGCAATATCTGCTTCTATATTAAATCTATTAAGAGCCTCTGATGAATCAGTAATTAAAAGTTGAATTTCTCTTAAATCATTAGGAAGTAAACTTTTTGGTGAACAGTAACTCCATGGATTATCTTTATTAATAGTAGTATGTAATTCTGCAAGGTTTTCAAGAGATAAAACAATATCATCAAGATCTTTCATTGTTAAATCTTCAGGATGTTCAAATCTAACAAGAGGTAATATTTTACCTTTAGTTTTGAAATATTCTTCTGCAAATTCTTTTCTACCATATAAATCAAATGCAGATAAACCAACAGAATATAATGGTTTATGAATTATTTCAGCATAATCATCTAATTGAACTTTAATAGTTTCAAGTTTACGTATAATCCTATCAATATTTTTATCACTTGTAGAACGTACTGTTGCAGATTTTTTAAGTTCTTTAATGAATTTTTTACGTCTTGTTTTATGAGAATGTAATTCTAAAATATATTTCCCAAGACCAACAGCAGTTAATCTATCTTTTACTACTTCTAAAGCAGCCATTTTTTCAGATACAAATAAAACAGTTTTACCATCTGCAATTAATTCTGCTATTAAATTAACAATAGTTTGGGATTTACCAGTTCCTGGTGGTCCTTCTACAACAAGATTACGACCAGCTTTAACATCTTCAATAACAGAAATTTGTGAAGAATCTGCATCTAAAACTTGATACATATCTTTGTAGTTTATTTTATCTACATCGTTTTCATCAAAACCTTCTGTATCATTAACTGATGGATCAAATATTGCTTGTATAAGTGGATGATTAGTTAAATCTACATCATCTCCCCAACTTTCAGGGTTTAAATCATTATACATAATAAACTTAGTAAATGAAAAGAAACCTAAAGCTACTTTATTTGTAACTTTCCAATTATCTTTATATCTAATAGCTTTTTTAATTTCATCCATATATTGATTTGGAGCTTCAACATAATTTTTAGCTTCAAAGTCAGGGATTTTTATTCCATCTTCTGCAAGTTTTGTTTTAAGTGAAATATTAGTTTGAATATCTTCACCAGTCCATCTAATTACAAAAGAATTACCTGCTTGTTTCCTTTCCATAGCTACAGGTATTAAAATTAAAGGTGCAAAATTAGCTTTTTTAGGTTTATGTTTATCAAACCATCTTAAAAATCCAATTGCCATATATAAAATGTTATATCCTTGCTCCTGAAGCATTGTTTTAGATTGGTTATTAATATAAAACAATTTCTTTTGTAATTCATTAGGAGTAAGGTTAACTTCTAAGGATTTATCATCTGAAAAGATTTCAGGTTTATGTAAACTCCATTTAGATGATTTCTCTTTATCTTTACCTTTTGGAACAAAGTTCATTTTCTTATTTTGCAAAACAAGTCTTTTATAAACATTTGTTGGAGACTGATAAGGGATTGAAAGAGTTTGATTACGGTCTTTAAAGTTTAATAATTGATTTCTTAATGTTAAATCAAGAAGATTTTTCCTTAAATCTTTAAACTCCTTTTTAATTTTTTTTGAAGATGATCTACCCATGTTTATCCCAATTTATTATAAATTAAATAAAAAATAATCATATATTTTTTTTATTATACATGAAGAAATAAATAAAATAATAGTGTAATTTATTATGTATTATATATTTTATATACTTTACTAAATAGTTTTTAATCTTATATTTTTTTAATACAACATTTAAAAATAAGTAAAATTATATACTAATGGTATTAATTCAGTTTAATAAATTATTATAACTTAATATAACAGTTTTATTCTTAAATTATTATTGATAATTATTAATTTATTTCAATTAAAAATTAAGTTCTTTTAATTTAATTATTTCATATATTTTATTAAAAATCACTTAATTAAATTCCAAAAATTAGTTCTTTAATTTAATTATTTTATTAATTTTATTAAAAATTTATTTAGTTTTATTAAAAATTAGTTTTTTAGTAAATTTATTTAAATATTAAAGTATTTTAAAAATAAGTAGTTATTATCTATTATTAGTAAATTAAATTTTATATTAAGTAAGTATTTCAAGTTTTTAAACTAGAAAAGATTAATTAAATTATTATTAAAAAATAATTAAATAGAATATAAATTTGATATACAAATTTATACTCATATCGTGTTTATAAAGATTCAATAGCTTTAACTATTAATTCAATTGTATTTTCAATATCTTCAGCACTTGCAACACTGCAAGGAGTGTGAATATATCTAGTAGGAACTGAGAATACACCAGTTGGAATACCTTCTCTTGTAAGATGTATTACACTACCATCAGTAGTTCCTCCATCACCAACTTCAAGTTGGTAAGGAATATCATATTCATCACCAGTATTAATAAGTAAATCTCTTACTTTTTTAGGAGTGATAATACCTCTTCCACCTGCATCGATTAATACTATAACAGGTCCTTCACCCATTTTTCCAGGAGCTTCATCAGGTTTTACACCAGGGTGATCTCCAGATAATGTAGTATCTAAAGCAAATGCCCAATCAGGATTTAATTTAAATGCAGAAGTTCTAGCACCTTTAAGACCTACTTCTTCTTGAACAGTACCTACACCATATACAGTAGCATCGGTGTTAACTCTTTTAAGTACTTCCATAACTACATAACAACCTGCACGGTTATCAATTGCTTTACCCATGAAACAGTTATGTGGATATTCTGCAAAGATTGTATTAATAGTAATAGGATCTCCAACTGAAACCATAGTTTCAGCTTCTTCTTTATCTTTAGCACCAATATCAATAAACATTTTATCAAAGGTTACTACTTTTTTCCTTTCTTCTGGAGTTGTAATGTGAGGTGGTTTAGAACCAATTACACCTGTTACATCACCATTAGCTGTGTGAATTGTAACAGTTTGGTTTTGTAACATTTGATCATTAATTCCTCCGATTTTAGTAAATCTTAAGAATCCATCATCATCAATGTAACGAACCATTAATCCAATTTCATCCATATGTGCTGCTAACATTACTGTTGGTTTACCTTTTTTACCTTTTTTAGTACAGATAATATTTCCCATATTATCTCTTTCAATAGTATCTGCAACATCTTTTAATTCTCTTTCAAATATAGCTGCAATATTATCTTCATAACCAGAAATACCGTTAGTTACACATAATTCTTTCATTAAATCCATGTTAAAATATTTATCAGCTTTGAATTCTGATTCTTTTTTATCACTCATATAATACACCTCGACTTTTTTCATGATAAAATAACTATAATATTATATAATATTTCTTTAATTAAATAATTTATGATATTAATTAAAATTCTTAAAGATTTTAATTATACAATGATTTAATATGATTAAATTTTTAAATAGATTAAAATATTATTATATTTTTAAAAAACATATTTTCAAATTTCTTGATTGGTATAAATATTTGAAATTATATTTCTATAAATAATATTTAATGCGTTTTAACAATTATTTTATAAATAACGTATTCTTTTTGTTTTAAATGAATGTAGTTTGAAATCTTTTATTTTAGGATTTTATAAAATTTTACTATTTTTTTATT
>NZ_MRCT01000074.1 GCF_002208625.1 Methanobrevibacter sp. 87.7 | reverse complement strand
TATACTTTAAAAATTAAAATTTAATTATAATAAAATATAAAATAATAATTATTTAATTAAAGGATTTTTTTATAATGATATTCTATGATTTAAATTTAAAAGGTTCTAATTTTGATAATGATTCTAAAATTATTAATGAAGCATTTAATTATGGTTGGAATCATGTTAATATAATTTATTCTACTGATAATTATGAAGATTCTCTTGATTATAGGGAAAATCTTAATGATATAGTTTCTAGTTTTGATGATTTTGATATTACTTATGGTTTAGAGATTAAAGTAAAAAATCAAAATGATCTTAGAAAAGCTATTCAAAAGTATAGAAATAAAACTGATTATTTATCTGTTTTTGGTGGAAAAAATGATATTAATAGAGCAGCATTAGAAAATTATAGGGTAGATGTTTTATCAAGACCATATTATAAACGTGGTGAATGTGGTATAAATCAGGTTCTTGCAAAAGAATCATTAAAAAATAATGTTGCAATTGAATTATGTTTTAAAGATATTTTAACTAATTTTTTATCATATAGAGCTAAAGTTATATCTAATTTTAGAGATATTATTAGTTTATATAGAAAATTTAAATTTCCTTTAATTGTAACTAGTGGTTGTGAGAATATCTTTGATTCTAGAACACCTTATGATATTATGAGTTTTTTTAAGGTTATTGGATTAGATGATAATGAACTTAAGGATGTTTTCTATAATTATCCAAAACAGATTATTGATTTTTCAAAGGATAAAAATATGATTTATCAAGGGGTTCGTATAGTTGATTAAATTTCTTTAAGATTTAATTAATATTATACTTTATATTAATCTTTAACTAGTTAGTTAATTTAAGTTGATTTTTTAATTATACTTTATATTAATATTTTAATGGTTTAATTAATTTAATAAAGTTGATTTTTATGAAAATGAAAGTTTTACCACCAACACTTAGGAAAAATAGTAGATATTTAGTTCTAGATATTAAAACAAAAGATAATTTCTCAAAAGATGATTTTATTTTAGCTATTTGGGATTCTTGTCTTCGTCTTTTTGGTGAGATGGAAACAAGTAATTTTAATCTTTGGTTAATGCGAGTTTATAATTCTAATGATACTAATGATTATATTCATACAAAAGCAGTTTTAAGATGTCAAAGAGGTTTTGAAGATAAAGTAAGATCTGCTGTATCTTCTTTAACAAAATTTAATGGTAAAGATATTGCAATAACTACAATTGCATTATCTGGAACAATTCAGGCTGCAGTATCTAAATATATTGCTAATTAGATATTTTTTTTTTATTAGTTTAGTTTTAGTATTTTAGTATCTGATTAGATATTTTTTTTTATTAGTTTAGTTTTAGTATCTAAATATCTTATTTATTTTTTTAAAATTTTATTTTAATTTAGCTTTTTAGTTTAACTATTTTTTTATTATTTTAATAAATTTTATTTTTCCAATATTAACTAATTTTAAATAAATTTTTGGAAAACTTTATTTAATTTAAATAATATATTTTTATAAGGACATTAGAAAATTTATATTATGTAATCAAATCATGGAGATTTGATTTTTGTTTTTTGAAAAATGGTTAATTATATTAAAATGTATTAACTATAAAAATAAATTATATTAATTATATAATTAAAAGAGGTAAAAAATATGCAACCTTTACAAAACGCTGGTTATGATAGGGCAATTACTGTATTTAGCCCAGATGGAAGACTTTTCCAAGTAGAATACGCAAGAGAAGCTGTAAAAAGAGGAACTACATCTTTAGGTATTAAATCAAAAGATGGTATTGTTCTTGTTGTAGATAAAAGATCTACTAGTAGATTAGTAGAACCTAAATCTATTGAAAAAATATTCCAAATTGATAATCATATTGGAGCTGCTTCATCCGGTCTTGTTGCTGATGCAAGAGTTTTAATTGATAGAGCAAGAGTAGAATCTCAAATTAATAAAATCACTTATAATGAACCAATTCGTGTAGAAGCTTTAGTTAAAAAAATATGTGATATGAAACAAATGTATACTCAAAATGGTGGAGTAAGACCATTTGGTTCTGCACTTATTATTGGTGGAATTAATAAAGGTCAATGCAGATTATTTGAAACAGATCCTAGTGGAGCATTAATTGAATATAAAGCTACTGCAATCGGTGCAGGTAGAAGTGAAGCTATGGAAGTATTTGAAGATAAATATCAAGATGATATGTCTTTAGATGAAGCTATTGATCTTGCTTTAGATGCTGTATATGAAGCTACTGAAGGTAAAGTTACTGATAAAACTGTAGAAATCGCTGTTATTGATAAAGATACTGAACAATACAGAAAACTTGATGATGAAGAAGTATCTAAATATGTTGATGAACTTTTAGAACGTAACAAACCTGAAGAAGAAGATGAAGAAGAAGACGATTCTGAAGAAGAATCAGATGAATCTGAAGAATAGATCTTTTTAAAAATTTAATCTAGGTGTCAATAATGGTAAATGTTGATGATGCAATTATTGCTAAATTAGAGTCATATGGTGAACATTTCGAAATTTTAGTTGACCCAGATTTAGCTGCAGACTTTAAAAATCCTGATGCTAAAGATGTACCTGTAGAAGATATTTTAGCTGTTGAAGAAATATTTAAAGATTCTAAAAAAGGAGATTTAGCATCTGAAGAAGCTATGGAAAAAGTTTTTGGTACTACTGAACCATTAGAAGTAGCAAAACAAATTCTTGAAAAAGGACATGTTCAACTTACTGCAAAACAAAAAAGGGATATGCAGGAAGAAAAACGTAAATTGATTATTAATAAAATTGCAAGGGAATCTATCAACCCACAAACTGGTTATCCTCATCCTCCAAAAAGGATAGAAAATGCTATGGAGGAAGCTAAAGTTAAGGTTGATCCTTTTGTTTCTGTAGATCAACAAGTTAAAGTTGCACTTAAAGCTATTAGACCTCTTATACCTATTAGGTTTGAAAGAGTTAAAATGGCTGTTAGGTTACCTGGAGATGTTGCAGGTCATGCTTACTCTGCAATTAGAGGTTTTGGTAAAATTGATCAAGAAGAATGGCAACAAGATGGTTCTTGGATAGGTATTATTGATTTACCTGGTGGTCTTCAAGATAAATTTTCTGATAAAATGGCTGAAATCTCTGGAGGTACTGCTGAAACTAAATTAATTAAATAATTTTTCTAAATTATTTCTTTAATTTAATTTTAAGTGATTTTTAAAGTCTTTTAAAAATTTTTTAGATATTAAAATTAGCTATTTAAATTTAGTTAATTTAAAAATTAAGTAATATAAATTTAATATTATTTAATTTGTTTTTTATTAGTATTTTAAGTATTTACTACTTAAAATCTATTTACTTGAAAGTTTAAGTATTTTTAGTAGATAAAAATACATAGTATGTGTTTAGATTATAATATTATGGAAAATATTATTGTAAAAAGTTTTAATTTAAATATTATTTTTATTTAATTTATTATTTGATAATTATTTTAAATTCCTTTTGACTTTTATTATATAATATAAAAGTTATTTTTTCATTTATTATGTTTGTAATTGCTTTATTAATATTCTAATTTGTGTTAGGGTATTGTAATTGCTTTATTAATATTCTAATTTATTTAGATTATTTATTATGTTTATTGAATGTTCTAATTTGTATTAGAATGTTTATTGTGTTTATATTTAGTATATTCTATTTAGAATATTCTTATTGATTAATAAATGGCTTATTACTTATTTAATCATTTATTAGTCGGTATTTATTTATACGGTGTGTATAAAATGATTTATGTAGAGAATAAAGATTTAGTTATTCCTGGAGAAGTTTTAGCAGAAGATGACTTTTATTCAGGAAGAGGAACTTTTAGAGAAAATGGTAAAATCTGTTCTTCTCTAATGGGTTTAGTTTCTTTAAGGAATAGAAAAGTTAGTGTTATTCCTTTAAAAAGTAAGTATATTCCGAAAAAAGGAGATGTTATAATTGGTAAAATTAATGATGTTAAATTTTCTATGTGGAATGTAGATATTAATTCTCCTTATTCTGGTATTTTACCGGCATCTGAAGTTTTCGGAAGGGATAAAAAGAATTTAAATAGGATTTTTAACGTTGGGGATGTTCTTTTTTTAAGAGTTGTTGACGTAGATGAAGTCAAAAAAGCTAAACTAGGACTTAAAGGTCGTGGAATGGGTAAATTTAAAGGAGGT
The DNA here is from genome assembly GCF_002208625.1 of Methanobrevibacter sp. 87.7. Lineage (GTDB taxonomy): Archaea > Methanobacteriota > Methanobacteria > Methanobacteriales > Methanobacteriaceae > Methanarmilla. Next base: position 4,981 of record NZ_MRCT01000074.1, on the reverse strand, counting down.
ATAATTGTAAGTATTGCTCCAACTAAAGTACCTCGTTTAATTGGTAAAAAAGGTTCCATGATTAATATGATTAAAGATAAAACTGGATGTAAGATTGTTGTTGGTCAAAACGGTCTTGTTTGGGTTAAAGGAGAAAAAGATATGGAGCAAATAACTAAAAATGTTATTAAAATAATTGAAAAAGAAGCTCATACATCTGGTTTAACTAATAGAATTCGTGATAAATTATATTTAGATATTGATGGTGAAATTCCTGAAGGTTTAGATGATGAAGAATATGATTTTGAATCTGAAGTTAATTTATCAAATAATGATAATTTTGATGATGATTCAAATAATCATAGAAGAAACTCATTTGCTAATAAACATAAAAGGTTTAATAAAAAATTTAATAGAAGAAATTCTTTTAATAAAAAATATGAGTTAGAAAAACCTAGACTTCAAAATTTTAAAGCAGAACTTGAACAAGAAGAGTTAGAAGCTAAAAAGAAAGAAGATAAAAAAAGGAATGATGACTTTATTAATAATTTAGAAAATATTGAAAAAAGTAAATCTAAAAAAAGTTTTAATTTAAATAGGAAAAAAAGTGGTTTTTCAATATTGAAAGACAATTTTTAGATTTTTTATAAATTATTTAAGTTTTTCTAGATTTATGTTTTTTAGGAAGGTAATTTTTAGATTTTTTATAAATTATTTAAGTTTTTTTAGATTTATGCTTAAAGAAGATGATTATTAATTTTTATGAAATAGGTGATTTTTATTAGTGAAGATAAAAAACAAAGGGCTGATGGTAGAGCATATAATGAACTTCGTCCTATTAAAATTGAAGTTGGAGTATTAGAGAGAGTTGATGGTTCTGCATATGTTGAAGTTGGTGGAAATAAAATTTTAGCATCAGTTTATGGTCCAAAAGAAACTTATATGAAAAGATTTTTACGTCCAGATACTGGTGTAATTAAAGTAAAATACAATATGGCACCATTCTCTGTAGATAGTAGGAAAAGACCAGGACCAGATAGAAGATCTAATGAGATTTCAAAGATTACTGCAGATGCATTACGTCCTGCATTATTACTTGAAAGTTTTCCAAGATCTATGGTTGAAGTTTATATTGAAGTTATTGCAGCAGAAGGTGGAACTCGTTGTGCTGGAGTAACTGCTGCTGCTGTTGCACTTGCAGATGCTGGTGTACCAATGAAAGATATTGTTGCTGGTTGTGCAGCAGGTAAAATGGATGATCAAATAGTACTTGATTTATCTGAAGTTGAAGATAAAGAAGGTCAAGCTGATGTTCCTGTTGTAATTATGCCAAGAACTGGAGAAATTACTTTATTACAAACTGATGGTAATTTAACTGATGAAGAATTTGAAGAAGCTATTAACTTAGCAATTGAAGGTTGTATGGAAGTTAGTAAAGTTCAAAAAGAAGCTCTTAAAAACCATTATGTTCAAAATTTAGAGGGATAATATGTATATAACACCAGAAATTACAAGGGAGAATATTACAAGTCTTGTTAATAATGATAAACGTGAAGATGGAAGAGCTCTTGATGAATATAGGAATATTGAAATAGAAACTGATATTATACCTAAAGCTGAAGGTTCTGCTATTTGTAAATTAGGTGGAACTAAAGTTATTGCAGGTATTAAACCTAGTATAGGAGAACCTTTCCCAGATACTCCTAATTTAGGAGTATTAATGACAAATTGTGAATTACTTCCTATGGCTGATCCAGAATTTGAACCAGGTCCTCCTTCATCTGATTCTATTGAACTTGCACGTGTTGTTGATCGTGGAATTCGTGAAAGTGAAATGGTTAAATTAGATGAATTATGTGTTGAAGAAGGAAAACATGTTTGGATTCTCTTTATTGATATTCATGTTATTGATAATTGTGGAAATCTTTTTGATTGTGCTAATCTTGCTGTAAATGCAGCACTTAAAACATGTAAATTACCTAAAGCAAAAGTTGTTGATGATGAAGTTGTTTTAGATGAAGAAAATACTATACCTATTCCTTTAAATCATAATGTAGCTTTATCTACATTTGTAAAAATAGGTGATAAAATGGTTCTTGATCCTTCACTTAATGAAGAAAAAGTTTTATCTGCAAGATTATCTGTTGGTATTACTGAATCTGGAAGTATTTGTTCAATGCAAAAAGGTGGAGACGAACCATTAACTAAAGAAGAAATATTTTCTTCTGTTAAACTTGCTTTAAGTAAAAATGCTGAAATTTTATCTAATTTAGATTAACTTTAGTTAAAATTTACTTATTAAGTTGAAATTTATTTAATAAAAAAGGATTAAATTATATTTTTAAAATTTAATTTTTTTAATTTAAATTTCAATATTTTATTTTATGATTTTTACTATTTTAATTAAATATTTATTAAGAATAATATGGTATTCTTTCTTAATCTTTAATTAAAATCATAGTATGTTACTTTTAATTGAAAAGGTATTATAACTATCTATGAAATGTTTTAATAATTATTTTATTTCTTATTTTTTAGTAAAAATCTATTAAAAAACATTAACTTTAAATATTATTAAATTATAAATTAATTATAATAGATAAATTTATGTTATATTTATTTTATATTACAATATTCCTTAATTTTTGTCTAAGGATATTTTTTTATTAAGATTTTATATTTTTATTAAGAATTTTATGGGAGTCTTAATTTAAGTATGTAATTTTAATAGTTTTTTACTTAAATTCCATTTATTAATGGATGTTTTTTATATTAATTATTTATCGGAGAGAATATAATGGCTAGAACTAAAAAAGTAGGTATCACTGGAAAATATGGTGCAAGATACGGAAGAAAAGCTAAAAGATCAGTTAAAATTATTGAAGAAAACATGAAAAAAAATCATGTTTGCCCACAATGTGACAGACCTGGAGTAAAAAGAATAGCTGCAGGAATCTGGAAATGTAAAAAATGTGGAAATGTTTTTACTGGTGGAGCTTACACTCCTGAAACTCCTATGGTTAAATCTGCAAAACGTAGTGTTAGTGAAAAAGGGGGAAACTAATTGTATAAATGTCCTAACTGTGGCTATGTAATGGACCATAAAAGTTATGAAGAAAATAAATGTCCAAAATGTAGATACAGAATTTTATTTAAACAAACTCCTGCTGTAAAAAGAACAATTAAAGCAAGATAATTATAAATTATCTACTATTTTTTTTATTTATATAAAGTGATAATATGCTTATTTCTACATCTAGAAAGCCTGCACAAAATACTCGTAAATTCTGTAAGAATTTAATGCATGCTACTGGTTCAGAGTATGTTAATAGAGGAAAAAGCAGTATTAGGGATGTTCTTTTAAAATCTGCACTTTTAGGTCATAATTCAACTGCCTTAGTTTATGAAATTAAAGGAAATCCAAGTAAAATAACCTTTTTTTCTAGAGCAGAAAAAGTATTGTCTATACTTGTAACAGTAAATACACAAAATACTCGTCTCCATATTAATCCTAAAAATCTTAAGGTTAAATGTGATGTTAAAGAGTTAGAGGTTATTTCTGATTTACTTGATGCTGAATTAGATGATAATCCAACAGAAAATTATCTTTATATTCATAGATATACTGATGAAGATGAAGCAGAATATGAAGAAAAAAATTATGTAGATCAAAAAATTGCTATTATTGACTTTTATAATAAATTTGGAGAAAAAATAGATTTTAAAATTGCGGTTAGGAAAATTTTAGACAATTAATTATTTTTAATTTTTATTAGTAATTTAAAACTATTTATTATTGGTTGATTTTATGGGGGATATAAAAACAGTTGTAGATTCTATAAATCATGATATTGAAATTGAATTTGATGATGAGAAACAAGTTCAAATTATTTATGATGCTGTTTTACTAGAATTTGAAACATCTCCTGATTATAGGTCTAGTATGGATATTGAGTTAGATGGAAAATCTATTTTAATTCATATAAATGCTAATGATGCAACAAGTTATAGGGCTTCTATAAACTCTGCAATTAAATGGATTAGATTGTCTTTAGAAGTTAATAATTTAACTATTTAATTCTAAAGATTTTTGATAATATTTAAAGGTGATAATATGGATATTCCACAAAATGTACAAGAACAATTAAATCAATTCCAAAATTTACAACAACAAGCTCAAACTGTAGCTCTTCAAAAACAAAATCTTGATATTCAAATTAATGAAGCTGAAAGAGCAATTGCAGAGCTTGAAAAAACAGATTCAGATGCTGAAGTATTTAAATCAGCAGGTAGTTTACTTATTAAAGCAGATCGTGATGAAGTTTACGAAGAAACTAAAGAAAATTTAGAAACTCTTAAAATTAGACAAAAAACTATGAATCGTCAAGAAGAAAGAGTTATGAAAAAATTTCAAGAAATGCAAGCTTCTATCCAAAATGCTATGAATGGATTAGGAATTAACTAATTTTCTTAGTTTTTAAACTTTAATATACTTTTTATTTTATTTTTATTTTAATTTTATAATATTTTTCAAATACAATTATTTTTTATTTTTATTTTATTTTTAAAAAATATATTAGTGATGAATACATGTCTAAATTAAAAAAATTATCACAAAAAGATTTAGAAGCAATAACTGAATATTTATCTTCTACTGTTGAAAACAAATTATCTAAATATGTTAGTTCTAAAGAAGTAATTGATCAGTGTGTTCTTACTGATATTAGTTATGAAAATGAAGAACTTAATGTTGATTTAGATATTGATGTTTCAGTAGATGCATTATCTAATTTATCTCAAGAAGATGTCCAAGAAGTTTTGGATGATTCTTATAAAGTATTAGATCAATATATTGATGAAAATTTTAGAGAATAAACTTATTTTATTATTAAATTTTCTTAATATATTTTTTATTTAATTTTTGCTTGTTTTTTTTAATTTTGTATTTTATTTTAGTTTTTGCTTGTTTTTTTTAATTTTGTATTTTATTTTAGTTTTTATT
>NZ_MRCT01000073.1 GCF_002208625.1 Methanobrevibacter sp. 87.7 | reverse complement strand
ATATTTAGTTTAATTGGTAATTTTTATTAATTTAATATTTTTCAAAGTTTTTTTTAAAGTTATCTTATTTTTTTCAGTTAATTGTATTATTGAAATTTAATATCTATTTGATTTTTCTTATCAAAACTTTAAAGCATTGTTTATTAATTCTAAAACTAATTAAGATTTATTTATTTTTTAATAAATAAGTTTATATACTATTAAATTTAAATTAATTCCTATCTCATTAATATTTTGAATTAATTAGTGGTATGTATGGTTGAATGAAAATTATACTTATTTTGCTTATTGTTTATTTCTTTTAATTTATTTTAAAACTATTAGGTATTAAACAATATTTTTAAAGTATATTTTAATTTTGTTCAATTTAATTTTATTAATTTTAATATGATTTTTAAAATTTCAATATTCTTAATAAAATTATAATTTTTTAATAAAATTACCTTTATAAATATATTATTAATGCCATTAGAATTATCTTATTAAATGTTTTTGATATTTTTAATTTAAAATACATTATTTTATATTATTAAATATTTAATGTTTTTTAATTTAAGATTCATTATTATTTTTGAGATTATTTAAATTATTAGAGGATAAACTATGTTTAAATTTGATAAAGAACAGACAGTATTTGATTTTGCTGGAGTAAAAATGGGAGGTCAACCTGGAGAATATCCTACTGTTTTATGTGGTACTATTTTTTATGGTGGCCATAACATTGTCAATGATGAATTGACTGGTGATTTTGATAAAGATCGTGCAGAACAATTACTTTTAGATATGATTGAAATTTCAGATACAACTGGAAACCCTTGTATAGCACAAGTTTTTGGTCAAACTGAAGAAGCAATTACAAAATATTTAGAATTTGTTGGAGATGCTTGTGATATTCCTTTCCTTATAGATTCTACATCAGCAGATGCTAGAATTGCTGGAGCTAAATATGTTGATGATGTAGGTTTAACTGATAGGGCTATTTATAATTCTATTAATATGTCTGCACATCAAGATGAATTAGATGCTCTTGCTGAATCTAAAATTGATTCATCTATTATATTAGGATTTAATCCAATGAATACTACTGTAATGGGTAAAATGGCTATGTGGGATAATGGTGACGATGGTGCTTATGAAAAAGGTTTACTTGAAGTTGCTGAAGATTGTGGTATTACTAAATTTATGATGGATACTGCTGTAACTCCGCTTGGTCAAGGAGGAGGAATTGCAGGAAGAACTTCATTTGCAGAAAAAGCTAAATGGGGATATCCTGTAGGTTCTGGAATTCACAATATTCCATCTGCATGGGATTGGTTAAGAGATCATAAAAAAGAAACTGGAAATAAAACTATTTTCACAGTTTGTGATATTGGAGCTAATATTCTTCAAGTTATGGTTGGTGGAGACTTTGTTCTCTTTGGACCTATTGAAAATTCAACATTCTGTTTCCCTGCAATTGCTCAAACTGATATGTTTATTGCAGAAGCAGCTAAAGAATTAGGTACTGAACCTGTTGAAAATCATCCTATTAATAATTTATTGTAGTTTTTAATTTTTTTATTAAATTAAAAATAGTTTAAGTATATAAATATTGGTTATATTCTCCACTTATTTCTGTAATTAATATTTATTTCTTAATTATCAAACCTAAATTAAAATAATAGTATTAAATTGTTAATCCAACCATATTTATTATAGTTAACAATTTAATTCTACTATTATTTTCTTATTTAAAATTTCATTTATCTTGTTTTAATGAAATTGCTTCTTTTATTAAATTTTTTTATAGTTCAATAATTTGAATTGATAAAATTAGAATTATTAATATTTTTAATATTTTTTATAATTTTGATAGAAAAGTAGATTTTTTATTTGTTTGGATATTGTTGTTTTATAATTTTTGATAGAAAAGTAGATTTTTTATTTTTATATGTTTTTTTATTTAAAAAGAATATTTCTTTTGAGATTTTCGTGTGTTTTTTTTTTAATTTTATTTATTCTGTGTATTTTTTTGTTTTATTATTTTTTTAAATGAGTTTTATGTTTTAAAAGGTATATTTAAAAAAGTAATTAATATAATAATTAAGTTCTATTCTTTTTATTATTTATTAATACTTTTTTTACTTAATTAATGTCTTATATTAATTAATATTGACTTTTTTAGTTAGAAATTATGTTTTTTATATTTTTCTAGCTATAGCACATAGCCAATGTGTGTCTTTTTTAGTAAATGTTGTAACATTCTTAAATCCAGCATCATATAAAAGGTGTCCTAATTCATCTTCAGATAAAACAGTCATACCTAATAGTTTGATTCTATCACCCATTCTTTCTTCAAGGTTTTCATCTTTTGATTCTTCATTACATATGAATATTGCACCATCTTCTTTAAGAACACGATAAATTTCTTTTAAATCGTTTTCTAAATCTGGCCAAAAGTAAATTGTTTCAAAACCAGTAACAACATCTAAACTATTATCTTCAAATGGAAGTTCTGATACAGATCCTTCATATATTTCGACTTGACCATTATCAATATTTTCTTTATTGTATTTTTTAGATTCTTCAACACTTTTTGGAGAATAATCTATACCATATACTTTTCCTTTGGTCATTTCTGAGAATCTTTTAACATTGACTCCTCCACCACATCCAATATCTAAGATATTATCATTTTCACATATATTAAGGTGACTTACTCCCCATCTTGCAAGGCTTTCATGGGATTTATTCATTCTTTCAATCATTTGTTCTCCAAGTTCGCCTTCTGGTTTACGGCAATTAATAAGTAATTCATCACTTTCATTTTTTTTTATTTCTTTAATTTCTTCATCACTCATTGGTTTTTCTTCATTAGTCATATTATAACCTTTTTATAAATTTTGACGTTTTTAATGTAATTTAAGTTTTGTTAGTCTGTATAAATTTTAATTATATTTATATTATTTTATGTTTTGAATCTATTTATATTAATTATGATTTTTATTAATTGAATTTTAAATTTGAAGTTTAATAATATAATTTTAAAATTTAAAAAGAAAATAAAAATTAAAGTATTAAATTAATAGAATTTTTTCTGTTTAATTTTAATTTAAGTTTATTATTCAAGATTTATTTTATTTAAATCTACTAATTATTATAATTTATTTTCCTTATTGCTTGCTATTATTTTATATTAATTATAATAATTATTTTAAAGATTTAATAATTAGTTAAAAATTCTATTAGATTAATTTGAAAATTAGTAAAAAAAGCAGTTTAATTAGTAATTGAAAAGTAGTTAATAAAAATGGTAAAGAGATAGATTAATCTATCTCTTAGATTAGTCACTATATGACTACATCATTCCTGGTATTCCGCCCATTTGTTGTTGAGCAGCTGCAGCTGCAGCAGCATCGTCACCAGATCCACTTGAGGAAATGACATCGTCGATTCTTAAAATCATTTCAGCTGCTTCAGAAGCAGATTGAATTGCTTGTTTTTTAACACGTTTTGGTTCAATTACTCCAGCTTCTTTCATATCAGTAACTTCACCATTGAATACATTTAATCCCATAGTGGTTGATTTTTCATGAGCAGCTCTTAAATCTACTAATGAGTCAATACTATCAATACCTGCATTTTCAGCTAAGGTTTTAGGAACAACTTCTAAACTTTCTGCAAATGCATTTACAGCTAATTGTTCTCTTCCACTAATTGATTCAGCATAATCTTTTAATCTTTTTGCGATTGCTACTTCTGGAGCTCCTCCACCAGCAACAACTTGACCATCTTCAACAGTAGCAGCTACTACACCAATTGCATCTTCCATAGCTCTTTTAATTTCATCTGCAACATGTTTGGTACTACCTCTTACAAGGATAGTTACTGCTTTAGGTTCACTGCAGTTTTCTACAAAGATCATGTTTTCACCAGAGACTTTTTTCTCTGTTACAGATCCAGCATTACCTAAATCATCAGCAGTTAAATCTTCTACATTACTTACAATAGTTGCACCAGTAGCTTTGGATAATTTTTCAATATCTGATTTTTTAACTCTTCTTACTGCTAAGATTCCATCTTTAGCTAAGTAATGTTGTGCTAAATCATCAATACCTTTTTGACAGAATAAAACATTTGCTCCAGCATCAGAGATTTTGGAAACCATATCTTTGAGCATTTGTTCTTCTTGTTCAATGAATGCTTGCATTTGGTTAGGATCAGTAATTCTGATTTCTGCATCTACTTCAGTTTCTTTTACTTCAAGTGCAGAGTTTAAAATTGCGATTTTTGCATCATTAATTTCAGAAGGCATACCTTGGTGTACTCTTTCTTTATCAATAATTACACCTTGTACTAATTTGGTATCTTCAACAACTGCACCTTCTTTTTTCTCGATTTTAATGTGATCAGTGTTTACTTCACCATCTTCAGCAACTTGTTCTACAGCTTTAACTACGATTTTTGCAAGAGGTTCACGAGCTTTTTCAGTTCCTTTTCCAGTCATTGCAGTCATAGCTACTTTTTCTAACATTTCAGTATCAATATCACTAATTGCGATTTCATCTAAAATTTCTTGAGCTTTTTCAGCAGCTTGTCTGTAACCCATTGCAATAATAGCTGGGTGAATATCCATATCTAATAAATCTTCGGATTGTTTTAATAATTCTCCTGCAATAATAACAGCAGTAGTAGTTCCATCTCCTACTTCATCTTCTTGTGTTTTTGCTACTTCTACGAGCATTTTAGCTGCAGGATGTTCAATATCCATTTCTTTTAAGATAGTAACTCCATCGTTAGTTACTACAATATCTCCAAGATTATCTACTAACATTTTGTCCATACCTTTTGGACCTAATGTGGTTCTTACAGTTTCAGCAAGTACTTTTCCTGCTAAAATGTTTGTTCTTTGTGCATCTCTACCTAATAACCTTTGGGTTCCTTCAGGTAAGACAAAAATTGGTTGTTGTTGTGCCATTATTTCACCTCAATATTTATAAAATAATTAATAATCATAATCTAAATACATAGTTTTTTTATTTAGATAATTAGGATGTTCTTAAAGTATTTATGAAATACTTTATTTATTTTCATAAAATTTTTAAAATTTTATTAAGTAAACATCTACATTATAAAGTGAGTTTAAGGTTATATAAATACTTTACGGTTAAAAGTATATTTTAGTAACTAAATTAGATAATTCTTATTTTTCTTATTTTAATTTAATTTTTTTCTTTAATTTTTTTATTATCTTATTTATAAATCTTTTTATAATTTTAATATTAAATTATACTTTTATTTTAAACTTAGTAATTTTTTATTACTTTAAAAAAATAGCCAAATAATTATTATATTTAATCTAAATCATCTCTAAGTTCAATTTTTTCATGGCTAATTCCCATAACTTCTTTGAACTCTCTTTCTTTTCTTTCACGTTTTTGATTTTCTAGGTAGCTATAAATAGTTTTATGTCTTGAACCACTTAAAATCATATTTATTGCTTCTTTTGCAACCATTATATTTTCCATTCTTCCAATAAGTGAAACAGTTTTACCATAAACAGCCATATCGACATCAGCCATATCTGTAATAATATCTTTAGTAACACCATTTCTTCCAATTATACGTCCTTTTTGTCTAGATAATGCTTTTTTATTTTTTCCAACTGCATCAGTAAGTTTTAATACTTCAAGATACATTTCATCTTCTTTTAATTTTAATGCAGTTTTAGGGTTAAATCCACGCCCAATAGCTTTAATTATATAGTTTGTTTTCCATACTCCTAAAGGATCTTTCATGTTTTCTTGTGGATAAATTGCTACTGTACCTTCTTCACTATCAATATCTAAAATTGTTTCTGTAGTGTTTTCAATGATTTTTTTAGTATAACCATCTTTTCCTATTAATACTCCAACACGTTCACGAGGGATTTTAAGATAATCTGTTTCAGGCATATATTTCACCTCTTTTTTCTAAAAACAATATTATATTATTATCTTGATAATATTTATTCATTTCTAAATATTTTTTATATTATTTTTTAAATTTTTATTAAAATTTATTTATGTTTATTTTAACATAAATTAATTGTTTATATTAGTTTTTTAATGATAATACAATTCCATCTTTAACTCCAAGATGTTTTTCAATTTCTTCTTTTGTAATTTTTGAACCTAATTTTTTAAAATCATTTGTTAAATTATTAATATCTCTGTCAAGTAATTCTTTAGCAATTGGGTTATTATAAATTACAGATTGTGAAACATCAATTATTACTGGTTCTTCATTTAAATTCATTATATTATATGCTGATAAATCACCATGTATTAATTTTCCATTATTAATGAATTTATACATTTCATTTAAAACTTTTAATAAGAATTCATCAACATCTTTTGGGGGATTGTATTTTACAGTTTTAGCAGGATTACCTTCATCATCTCCAATAAATTCTAAAATAAGTACATTATTTAATGAAGTAATTGGTTTTGGAACTTTAACTCCTGCTTTATATAAACGTTCTAAGTTTTTATACTCTTTACTTACCCATGAGTTAATTAATTGTCTTTTATTACTATGACGTGATCTAAATCTATGATCACCATCTACATAAAAGTTCATTTTTTTAAAATCTGATGTAGCAATACGATATATTTTTACTGCATAATATTTATCATCTTTAATACCTTTTAATACATTAGCTTCTTTTCCTGTACTTATTTCTCCATTTAAAATATCTATGTAATTTTTATTAGCTAATTTGTATAATGTTTCAAGAGTTCTTTTATCAAAGATGTCACTACCTACTTTTCTATCATCTGCATCTTTTTTACGTTTTTCGGATATGATTTTTTTTACCTTTTTATCAGCTTTAGCTATTTTTTGATCCATAATATCACCAAGTATATTTAAAAAGTAGTAATTTTTTAGGTAGTTAAGTAAAAGGTTTATAATAAAATTAGTTTATATAAATTTTTAAAAAAAGGGTGTAAAAATGTTTACATTTTTAAGTATCCTTTTCTATCAAGCCAGTTAGATTCTGTTTTTGTATATCTCCAGATTACATCAGCTTTTTCTTCACTTTGGAAATCCCATGGTTTTACAAGAATGACATCTCCTTCACGAATCCATATTCTTTTTTTCATTTTACCTGGAATACGTGTCATACGTGTATAACCATCAGCACATCTTACTTTAAGTTTTCCATGTCCCATAATCTGTTCAACAACACCTGCAATTTCTCCTTTACGAGGAGTTCTTACTCTTCTATAACTTTGTTGTTGATTGTTATTGTTTTTATTCTTTTTATTTACCAAGTATTTTCCTCCAATCTTTTGCTTAATTCAATACTGATTAATAATTGTAAAAGTTAAGTATTGTAATATATAAAAAAGCCTTTTCAATTTAAATATATAATAATTATATTTTATATTTCATATTATAAAAACTTATTATATTATTAAGTAATTAAATATAAAAATTTATTATATATTCAGATAGATAATTATTAATATAATAAATTTATTTTAAATAATTTGTTTATTTAAATATTATAAGGTGATTGGATGGGTACTGAATTTTTACAGATTAAAGAGCCTGATGAGGCTAAAGAATTAATTAAAAATTATTTTAATAAATATTATAATCCTGAATCTGAGGAAGTTCCTTTAGAGGAAGCATATAATAGGGTTGTTTTTGAGGATATTTATAGTCGTATTGATTTTCCACCATTTGATAGAGCTTTAAAAGATGGTTTTGCTATTAAATCTGAGGATAGTTATGGTGCATCTGAAGAGAATCCAAAAATTGTAAAAATTATAGATTCTCTTGAAGCAGGTTCATATAGTAAAAAAACTGTTGAATTAGGTACTACAGTAGAGATTAGTACTGGTTCACCATTACCAAAAGGTGCAGATTCTGTATTAATGGTTGAATATACTTTAAAAGATGGTGATGAAGTAGAACTTTATAAAAGTGTAACTCCTAGTCAAGATGTTGGTAAAAAAGGATCTGATGTTAAAAAAGATAGTCTTCTTCTTAAAAAAGGGGTTGTTTTAACTGCTGATAAAATAGGGGTATTAGCAGCTCAAGGATTTACTACTGTTAAAGTTTATAAAAAACCAGATATTGCTGTAATTTCTACAGGTAATGAATTAATTGAAGCAGGGTTTGAACTTAAAGAATCTAAAATATATGATGTAAATAGTACTATGATTAAAAATGGTGTAACTGCTTCTGGTGGAATTGCTACAAAAGAAGGTATTATAAAAGATGATTATAATCAATTAAAATCAACTATTCTTAATGCTCTTAAAAAGCATGATGTTTTATTATGTTCTGGTGGAACTTCAGCAGGTGTCGGGGATGTATTAAAAAATGTTCTTGATGAAATTGGTGAAGTAAAACTTCATGGAATTGCTGTTCAACCAGGAAAACCAACAATTCTTGGTGTTGTTAATGATCAATTAGTAATAGGATTACCAGGAAATCCTGTTTCTGCACTTGTAATATTTAATGTGTTTATAGCTCCAGTAATAAGGGAACTTGCAGGAATTTCAGAAAAAAGTCTTAAAACAGTTAAAGGAACACTTCAAAAAAGAATTCATTCTGCAGTTGGAAGGGAACAATATCAATTAGTAACTTATGATAATGGTGATGTAATTCCTATATTTAAAGATTCTGGCGCAATATTTTCTCTTGCACGTGCAGATGGTTATGTAAATGTATCTAAAAACACAGAAATTGTAGAAGAAGGAGAAACAGTAAAAGTAAGTTTATTTAATTAGAACTTATATATATTATAAAAATAATAATTTTATATGTTTTAATTATCTATTTTTAATAAATCATTAAAGGTGTAATTATGGTTGAAGAAAAAACAATTAAAGAAGAAAATATTGCAGTTATTAGTAACAAAGGTTCTTTAGAAACAGCAAAAATATTATTTGCAAGATTATCTGGATGGATTGAATCTAATGAACTTGAAACAACTGGGGATCCATTTATGATTTTTTATAAACTTCCTGAAAATGTTGGACCTGAAGAAGTTGTTTATGATGTTGGTTATCCAGTTTCAGATAAAATTAAAGGTAGTGATTTAGTAAATACTGCAACAATGATAGAACATACGGTTTTATCTGAGACTCATGAAGGAAATAGAGATACTATACAAGATACTTATAAAAAACTTGCTCAATACTCTATAGATAATCATTATGATATAATTGGTTCTCCTAAAGAAATTTATCATAAAGGATTTCTTGAAAATACTGATGATAAAATTATTGAAGTTCAATTTCCAGTAATCAAAATGGATTAAATTTTTATCCTTATTTTTATTAATTTTTATATTTAAATAATATTTATAAATAAATTT
>NZ_MRCT01000072.1 GCF_002208625.1 Methanobrevibacter sp. 87.7 | reverse complement strand
TTTTTATTATTATATGTTTTAATTTTATTTGATTTTTAAATCTTATTTTACGAATATTTTTTTATTTTTATTAAATTTTTATAAATTTATAAGATTATTTAAAAAAATTTAATTAATTAGTAAAATAAATATGTACTATATTGATTATTAAAGGGATTGTTATGAAAATACTTATTGTTACTGGAAATCTTGCATATCCTGCAATTATGGATATTGTAAAAGACTCAAAAGAGGATGTTATTGTTCATAAAGCAAATACTCAGGTAGCTGCTTTTTTAACTCCTAATAAAATTATTAAAGAAGTTAAAGATAATTATGATGATGAATTGTCTACAATTGATATGATTTTAGTTCCAGGTTTAATAAGAAAAACAACTAATGAAATTAATGAGAAGTTAGGTATCCCTACATTTAAAGGACCAACTGATTGCGCTGATTTAGGTATGGTAATTGATTTAATTAGTGATCTTAATTTAGCTACTGATAAAGCGGCTGATCAATTAATTGAAGAGGAAAAAAGAAAAAGAGCATTTCAATTTATTGAAGATTTTGAAAATGATACTGATAAAAGAGAAGAACTTCTTAAAAAACCAAATAATATATTAGTTAGAAATTTACCTGTTGGTGAAGATTTTCCAATTAGAGTATTATCTGAAATTGCAAATGCACCTTCTCTTTCTAAAGAAGCATTAATTAAAAAATGTAAACATTTTGTTGAAAGTGGTTCTGATATGATTGATATTGGAATGGCTGCAGGTGAAGATAATTCTGATATGATTCCTGATTTAATTAAAACTTTAAGACCAATTGTTGGAGATAGACCATTAAGTATTGATACATTAAATCCTAAAGAAATTAAGGTTGCTCTTGAAAATGGTATTGATCTTGTTTTAAGTTTAGATTTAGGTCATGCAGAAGAACTGGTACCATTATTACATAAGTACAATGTTCCAGCAGTACTTCTTCCAACAAATTTTGCTGTAAATAAAGTTCCTCATACTATAGATGAACGTTTAGATTATATTAATGAACTTATTGGTTATTGTGATAAATATTCTCCAGATGAACCAATTGATTTTATCGCAGATTTAATTCTTGATCCTGTAAATAGTTCAAGTATTGTAGATTCTATAATTGCATGTAAAGAATTTAAAGATAAAAGTCCATATCCATTGTTCTTTGGTGTAGGTAATGTAACTGAACTTATGGATACTGATTCTGTAGGTGCTAATACTTTACTTGCAGGTATTGCTATGGAAATTGGTGCATCTGTTTTATTTACTCCTGAAGAAAGTGGAAAAACGGAAGGTAGTGTTTATGAACTTGCTGTTGCAAGTAAAATGATGTTTTTAGCTAAACATAGATCATCAATACCTAAAGATTTAGGTATAAATCTTTTAAGGTTTAAAGATAAAAAACAGAGATTAGATATTCTTGGTGAAGTTATGGTTGAAGATACTTCTGATTTGGAAGTTATTAAAGCAAAAGAATCTAAAAGATTTGTACGTGATCGTGCAGGTAGTTTTAAAATAATAGTAGATTATGCAGATAAATTTGAAGATAGAAAAATTAGAGTAACTCATTTCAAGAAAAATAAACCGGATATTGTTGTTGAAGGTAAATATCCAAAAGAAATATATGATGAACTTGTAAGGCAAGGTCTTATTTCTATGATGGATCATGCTGCTTATATGGGTAGTGAACTTCAAAAAGCTAGAATTGCAATGATTACTGGAAAAGAATATGTCCAGGATTTCTCATTATTTAATAAACCTTTAAATTGGAATGAAAATTAATTTTTTCATTTTAATTATTTTTTAGCTATTTTATTATGAAATTATTATTTTTTATATTTTTGAATTAATATCTTATTTTTTTAGTTTATTATAAAATTAGTATTTTAATAAGTATTTTGCTTTTTATAAATTTAGTTTATTTTTTTAGTATTTGTTTAATAAAATTATTTAATATATAAAATTAGTAAATTTATAAATCCAGTGTTTAAATTATGTAATTAGTTTTAATTTATAAAAATAGTTAAATTTTTAAAAAAAGATTTGGTATAATATTATATTTTAAATATAATATTATAATAATTTTATTTGTTATAATTAACCAGTATATGGGTGGTCGTAAGTATCGGCATAACCTTGGTCGTAAGTGCCAGAATCTGATCCACTATCACTACTTCCACTGTCACTACTTCCACTATAATCTGAACCTGATTCACTATAACTGCTTCCAGATTCATAATTTGAACCTGAATCACTTGTACTGTAGTATCCATTACCATCAGAGGTAGTAGTACTTTCTACAGAACTATCGCTTCCACTATTTGTGATATTGGTATCGTTTGTATTGTTTGCTGTTAAATTGGTAGTATTATTAGCTGTATTATTAAGTTTTACATCTCCTTGGCTACTCATAGCAAATACTATACCAATACCTACTGCAATAATGGCAATTACGAGAATTAAAATGATTATATCTTCTTTTTCCATTTTTTCTCATCCATATTTTTTGTATAAAATCAATTATATTTATATTATTAATCTTTTCATTTTAAATAATTAAGATAATTCACAATTAATATTTTATATTATAGTAAAAACTTATTAATATTATAATAATTGTCAATTGTCTTCGTATTTAATATATTTCTAAATATATTTATTATTTTTCATAAATTCTAATTTTTAAGATTTTGAGTTTTTATTTTAATTGTAAGAATTATTAATTGAGTTGATAAAAACTGTTAATTATATTTTTAATATTATTATTAATGTCATTACCTAACCATTCTATCATAACTCTTTTATCTTTAACTTTAAAGAATGCTAATCTATAATCTCCTCTAGTTTCTGAATGAAGACTTACATAAAGTATTTGGTGATTATCTACTGTTGTATTTTCTGTTTTTAAACCAGTATCTTGGTTGTTTTCACCTTCAGCAAAGTAAGACATGTCACTATTATACATTTTATCTCCATCGTCGTCATTACTGTATACTGTAATATATAAACTATCATTATCAGTTCCATATAAACTGTAACTTGTTTTATTGGTTACACAACCATTTTGATATTGATCAGGTATCATACAATTGTATCCATTAATTGTAGTATTTTTACCTTCTAAACTTATTTTATTATTATTTGTAAAATTAATATTATTATTGCTATTATTGTATATTAAAGTAATTCCAGCAATAATAATTATTAAAATAATTATTCCTCCATTTAATAATGTTTTTCTATTCATTTTAAACTTCCTTTATTAGTTTTTAAAAATTTTTCTTTTTTTATTTAAAAACTTTCATTATTCTATTTATATTTAATATAAATTATTAAATTTTCCATATATCTAATTTTACTTATAAGCTTTATTTTTAAAACTGTTTTTACTTTGATTAATTTAGAAAATTTAATTTTAATTAAAACTTAATTATTATATTATATAAAATAGAAACTATTAAATAATTATATTAATAATTGTAATATATTAATTTTAAAATTTTTATTTAATCTATATTAATTATTTAAAATTAGCATTTAATTATAAGGTTATTTTTATGAATGAAGATTTAACTGTTAAAAATATTGATGATAAATTATTAGAAAATAATTATGTTTCTAATTCTGAAATTACTACTACTGTATACTTATCATTAGCATTAGGTAAACCAATTTTAATTGAAGGACCTCCAGGAGTTGGAAAAACTGAACTTGCAAAAACTATTGCAAAATCTTTAGATAGAGATTTTTTTAGAATTCAATGTTATGAAGGTATTACTTTTGAACAAATTGTTGGTGAATGGAATTATCAGAAACAACTTCTTGAGTTAGAAGCAGTTAAAGGTCAAGAAACTAATATTGATGAAGATATTTTTAAAGATGTTTATTTTATTAAAAGACCTTTACTTTCTGCATTTTCAAATGAGAAAGATTCCATTATTCTTATTGATGAAATTGATAAAGCAGATGAAGAGGTAGAAAGTTTTTTACTTCAAGCTTTAGGTGAAAAAGAAATCACTGTAAATGATTTAGGTACTTTCCCATTAAAAAATGATTTAATATTTATATTAACTTCAAATTCTCAAAGAATGTTACTTGATGAAACTAAAGATAGATGTTTATATTTATATATTTCTTATCCATCAAGAGAAAGAGAAATTAATATTGTTCAGAAAAAAGTTCCTGAAGCAGATGAAGATTTAATTGGAAAAGTTGTAGATCTTGTTAATAAAATACGTTCTTTAAATTTACTTAAAAAACCATCTGTAAGAGGAAGTGTAGATTGGGTTCGATCTGTATTAAGTTTAGATATAGATGATGAGGATAAAGCACTTAAAGCAAGTGTTGGTTCTGTTGTTAAAAATCAATCTGATAAAGAGAGAGTATTAAAAGACGTATTTAAAGAGAAATATCAATAAATTCTTAATTTTATATAATTTTAAGAATTTTTCAATTTTTCTTTTTAAAAGATTATAGATGTTTAAAAGGAATTATTGTGATTAAAATGGTTGATATTAATCAAATTATTAACTTGTCAAATGATTTAAGAAATGATGGAGTAAATGTTAGTGTACGTACTACTCAGACTGCATATGATGCATGTTCTCTTTTAGATGGTTCTGATAGGGATGTATTAAAAAATGCACTTAAATCTGTTTATGTAAAAAATAAATATGATATTCCTAAATTTAATAAGGCATTTGAAAAAGTTTTTACTTTAAAACCTATTAATGAGGAAGTTGAAAAAGTTAATCCTAATAAAATTGCTAAAAATAATTTTAATCATAGTAATAAAATGAGGATTAAAAAACTTCCTAAAAATAGTAAATCTAAAAAGAAAGATAATAATAATTTTAAAAATAAATCTCTTGAGGAGCTTATGGGTGCACCACCTTTAATTGAACATGAAGAAAATCTTGAAAAAGATTCTGAATTATTAAATAAAGATTTAACTAAACTTAATAATTTTGATCCTCGTATGTTGGAGTTATGTCAAGAGTTAGGTAGACGTATTGCTAATAAACGTTCAAGACGTAAAAATAAAGCACATACTAATAAAATTGATATTAGAAAAACTATTCGTACTAATCTTAAATATGGAGGTACAACTTTAGATCTAATTAAAGCTAAACCTCGTAATCGTAGAAATCAACATTTATTTTTAGATGATATAAGTGGGTCTTGTGAATGGATTAGTAGTTGGTTTTTTATGTTAATGTATTCTTGCCAGTCTGCATTTAAAGATTCAAGGACTTTTGAATTTGATAATAAAACTATTGAAACAACTGATGCATTAAAATCTAAATATCTTTTAGAATCTTTTGTAGAAGTAAGGGATATGCGTATAAAAAATGCTATGGTTCATGGAACTTCTAATATGTATACTGCATTTAAATCTTTCATGAAACAAGCAAAAATAAGTAATAAAACTTATGTTATTATTCTTTCAGATTGTAGAGATTGGGCAGGTCCTAAAGTTAATGGTGTTCCTGCAAGTGTAGATTTAGTAAGGAAAATGGCTCATGATGCTAAAAAAGTTATTATTTTAAATCCTGAAGATAGGTATAAATGGGATGTTGTAGATAGTTGTGTTTCTTTATATCGTGATGCAGGTGCTAGTGTATATGAAGTAAATACTTTAAATCAACTTGCAGACTTTGTAGCAAATATGAACTAATCTTCTTTTTTTATTTTTTTAATTTTAATTATATTTATTGTGGTATTATGACAGTATGTACAAAATGTGGAAATCCAAAGGTTGTTATAACACGTAAACAATCTGGTCAATCATTATGTAGTGATTGTTTTATAAAAAGTATTGAGAAAAAAGTACAAAAAACTATAAGACGTGAAAAACTCATAACAAAAGGAGATAAAGTTATGGTTGCATTATCTGGAGGTAAAGATAGTGTAGTAACTTTAGATATTTTAAATTCTTATCGTGAAAGACATGTAATTGATTTATGTGCAGTTACTATTGATGAAGGAATTAAAGGATATAGAGATGAAGGTGTAAGAATTGCAGTAGATCATGCTAAACGTCTTGGTATTGAACATGAAGTTGTATCATTTAAAGATTGTTTTAATATAGATCTTGATGAGATTATGAAAACTGATAATCACAGAGGATCTTGTACTTATTGTGGTGTTTTTAGACGTTGGATTATTAATCGTCAAGCTAGAAAATTTGGTGCAACTAAAATTGCTACAGGACATAATTTAGATGATGAATCTGAAGCTATTTTAATGAATTATTTAGAGGGAAATATTAATAATTTATCTTCTCTTGGAGCTATTACTACTTCAAAAAGTCCAAAATTTACACCTAAAATTAAACCATTACGTGAAATTCCTGAAAAAGAAGTGGGATTATATGCTCTTTGTAAAGGTTTAGAAATTCATTTAGCAGGATGTCCTTATGCACAAGAATCTTTTAGAATGGAAGTTGCTAATATTCTTAAAGATTTAAGTAAAAATCATCCAACTATTATGTACTCTACATTAAAAGGTTATGATAAAATCAAACCTCTTGTAAAAGAAAATTATGCTCTAGAGTATCATGATGGAGATTGTGAAATTTGTGGTGAACCTTCTTCTAACAAATTATGTCGTGCTTGTACTTTTTTAAAAGAATTAGGTAAAGAAGTTAATATTTAATTATAATCTTTTTAAAGAGTTAATTAATAATTATTAACTATTTAAACAATTTAATTAATAATTTAATATTTAATTATAAGTTTTTTAAAGAGTTAATTATTAATTTTTTAATTTTTTATTTTTATAGATTAATTAAAAATATTTTAAAATAGTAATTATTATAAATAAAAAGAAATATATTATAACTATAGTTATATTTTTATTTATTATTTTAATTTAATGATTGGAGGTTTATTATGAGTTTTACAGCATCATTTCAAAATAAAGAAGAAACTAAAGATTTTAAAGAAGGTTTAACTATTCAAGATGTTTTAGATGATTTAGAATTATCTTCAGAAACAGTTGTTGCTAAACAAAATGGGGATATCGTTGTAGAAGATACTGAAATCCAAGATGGTGATGAAATTAAATTAATCCAAATTATTTATGGTGGTTAATCTTTAATTTTTAACTTTTTTATTATTTTTTGTTTAATTTTCTTTTTATTAGTTTATTTAGTTTTATTTTATCTATTTTTTGTGTTTTTTTATTAGTTTTTGTTTGGTTTTATTTTATCTTTTTATTATTTTTAGAATATTATAAAATTTCCACTATTTTTATTATTATAAAATAACAAATAAAATATTGGTGATAATATTAAAGTTCATTATGAATGTGCACCTTGTTTTTTACGTCAAGCAAGAGAGGCAATGGATTTAATAACTGATGATGATGATTTAAAAGTATCCTTAATGGAAGATGTTTTTGAATTATTATCTAAAGAATATTATGATGGAGCAAATTCTAATTATTTAGGTTCTAAAATTCATAGATTAATTAAAAATAAGACTAATTCATTTGATCCATATAAAAAACAGAAAGAATTATCAAATGAAATGGCATTAGAATTTTTACCTGAAGCTAAAAAAGTATTAAATGATACACTTGAATCTTATGTTAAGTTATCTATTGTTGGAAATATGATTGATTTTGGAGCTTTTCAATTAGATGAAGATATTAAATCTTTAATGGAAGAATCATTAAATAAAGATTTAAAGATTAATGATGTTGATAAATTAGAAGAGGCTCTAAAAAAATATGATGATGTTTTATATTTAGTAGATAATACTGGAGAAATTGTTTTTGATAAATTACTTCTTGAGAAAATAAAAGATTATGATATTAATGTTACAATTGGAGTTAAAGAAAAACCTATTGTAAATGATGCATGTATGGAAGATGCAATTGAAGTTGGTCTTAATGAATATGCAAATATTGTTAGTACAGGTGAAGATACTGTTGGATTAGTATATTGTGAATTATCTTCGGAATTTAAAGAAATTTTTGATAATTCTGATTTTATAATATCTAAAGGATTAGGTAATTTTGAAGGTTTAACAGAATTAGATTTATCTGATAAAGACGTGTTTTATTTAGCATGTGCAAAATGTCCTGCTACTGCTAAAATGATTAATGTAAATGTTAATGATATGTTTTTATTAAAAAATTAACTTAGATTTTTGATGTTTATATCTATAGGTGAAAATATGATTGTAGGATTTATAGGGTTTGGAGAAGTTTCATCAGTATTATCAAATATATTGTCAAAAAATGGTATAAGAACAGTTACAGTTGTTAAAGGTAGAAGTAATAAAACTCAAGAATTAGCAGTTAAGTCAGATGTTCAAATTTTAGATTCATATGAAACCTTAATTAAAGGTTCTGATATTGTAATTTCTGCAAATTCTCCAGCTAATGCATTGAAAGTTGCAGAAAAATATGCTGATTTAATGGAAGATAATATTTATATAGATTTAAATAATATTTCACCTGATACAACAATTAAAATAGCAGATTTATTTGAAAAAGATCATCCAGTAATTGAAGAAGAATCAAAACATAGTATTTTTTCAAATACTGATGAACCTGATTTAAGAAATCCTTTTGTTGATGGTGCAATAATTGGTAAAGTTTCTAGTGAACCTTCTTTAATTTTATTTTCTGGTTCAAAAGCTGAAGATCTTGCAATATTAAATAATTATGGTTTAAACGTTATTATTGTAAGTAAAATTCCAGGTGATGTTTCAACATTAAAAACATTAAGAAGTTTATATACGAAAGGTGTTTCTGCAGTTTTGATGGAGACATTTGAAGTTGCTAAATCTCTTGATCTTGAAAGTCAATTATTTGAAATTTTATCTATGACTGAAGGAGAGGATTTTGAACTTAAAGCTAGATCAAGAATAAATAATTCCTATAAAAATTATAGAAGAAAAGCAGAGGAAATGGATGAAATTTTAAATTTTCTAATTAATGTATTTCCAAATAAAAATTTTATAATGACTAAAGCGTCTAGCCAAAAATTTCATTTAGTTAAAAAATAATATAAAAATTTAAGGATTATAATAAAATTGAATTGCTTAAAGATTCATGTAAATTCTTAAACTTTTTACTTCAGTTAAATCTTTGCTGAATTTTTTATGTCCTTGATTATTGTATAATTCTAATATATAGCTATTTTCTTTCTTGTTTAAGATTATTTTTTGGATTCTATTATATAAGTTAATATTATTTAGAAACATTTCATGTGGTTCATTAAGTGTTATTATTATGTTTTCGTTTTCAATAGTTTTATTATAATCATGTTTTTTAATTACATTTTCAAGTTCATTTAATTCCATAAATAAATCCTCCTATGATTTATTTAAGTAAAAATATAAACTATTTTTTTAAAATATTTCTAATTTCTTATAATATAAATA
>NZ_MRCT01000071.1 GCF_002208625.1 Methanobrevibacter sp. 87.7 | reverse complement strand
TTAAGTTATTTCACTTTAATATTTATTTTATTTTTTATCATATTTTTTATTATTTTTTATAAATTTATTTATTTGTTTATTATTTTTTTATAAATTTTATATTTTGTATTTAAATAATTCTTTTTCTTACTTTTAGTAAGAACAATGTTTATATACTTTATCATAATAATAGTTTAGTATCATAACAATTGTTATATCACAATTGTTATAGTATTTTTAAATGTCTTTAGATTTTATTGTTAATCTAAATTTTTTTTAAAATATTTTTATAATAATTGTTATGTGAGTTTAATTGTATTTTTTAGATTTAGTTATATAATCTAATTTTTTTTTATAAATTTGCTTATATATTCTAAATTTTTAAAATATTTTTATAACAATCGTTATATTTTAAACTCTTAAAATCAGAAATTGAATTTTTGATTTAAAATTAATACATAAAAGGGATTCGATGTATTAAACTTGATATTAAATGGGATTCGAGATATCAAGTATTTAGTTAAGTAAAATATATGGAGAGATAATATGACTCAAGAAAATCATTTTAATCATAATATGCAATGTAATCAAGGAACTTATAAAATTGGACCATGTAAAAGACGAAAAATTAAAGAAATTTTAGGTATTGATCTTGAACATAAGCCACCTGTACCTGATATAACGCTTGACAAGATAACGAGCCCAAATAGGGAACAAAAAGCTCATGGGACGAATATTTATTATGGTAAAGCATCAAAATTGCTAGATGATGCAATTAATGAAAATATTCAAATTAAAGAAAGAAAATTCCAACAATCTGGAGGTTGTGTTTTAAATTTTTATCTTGCAGTAAGAGTAAGTACAATACGTGATGCAGTAGTTATATTTAATGCACCTGTAGGTTGTTCTTCATCTGCACTTGGTTATAGGGAGCTATTTAGAGGAGTTCCTGAAGAACTTGGAAGACCTGCTCATTATAAATTAAATTGGATGACTACTAACCTTCAACAAGATGATGTAGTATATGGTGCTGGTGAAAAATTAAGAAAAACAATTTTAGAAGCACAAGAAAGATACAATCCTAAAGCTATATTTGTACTTACTTCTTGTACTACTGGAATTATTGGAGAAGATATTGAAGGAACAGTTGAAGAAGTTCAACCTGAAGTAGATGCTACTATTGTACCAGTTCATTGTGAAGGTGTAAGAAGTAGACTTGTACAAACAGGTTATGATGCATTTTGGCATGCTGTATTAAAATACTTAGTAAAAGAACCTGAGAAAAAACAAAAAGATTTAGTAAATGTTGCAAGTATGTTATCTTACACATGGCAAGATAGATTAGAAATTAAAAGATTACTTGGTAAATTAGGACTTAGAGTTAATTTTATTCCAGAATTTGCAACTGTAGAACAATTTGAAAAATTATCTGAAGCTGCAGTTACTGCACCTATTTGTCCTACATTTACAGATTATTTATCACGTGGTTTAGAACAGAAATTCGGTGTTCCATATTTCTTATATCCTACACCAACTGGATTTGCTAATACTGATGAATGGTTAAGAAATATTGCTAAATACACTGGTAAAGAAGAAGAAGTTGAAGAATTAATTAAAGAAGAACATGCTAAATGGGAACCTAAATTAGTTAATATTAGAAATGAATTCTTAAGAATTGCTCGTGAACGTAAAGAAGGAGAAAAAGTAAGAGTTTTAGGTGCATTAGGTCAAGGAAGACTTGTTTCACAAATGCCTTATTTTGATGAATTAGGACTTCAAGTTCCTGCAGCAATGAGTCAGGATTTTGATGAATTATTAATTGATGAGTTAGCAGATATTATTGAAAGAACTGGTGATTTTAATATTATGGTAAATACTTTCCAAGCTGCTGAACAAGCTAATGTAACCTCTAATTTAAAACCAGATTTAACATTAACTTGTCCATTCCAAGGTGGAAGTTGGAAAAGAGATACTCAAGTTACAAGAATTCACTCTTTAAGAGGAGATCCAGATCCAGCAAGTGCACAATCTGCATATTCTGGTGCTGTTGCATTTGGAGAATTCTTATTAAAAGCATTTAAAAATAAATCATACCAAAAAACATTGGCTAAAAAATCAAAACCTGCATATAAAGATTGGTGGTATGAACAAGATGATCCATTGTACTTTGTTGAAGATATTGATAGTCAAATAGGACAAAATTCAAAATAAGGAGGTGATAGAATGGTAGAAGATACGAAAAACGGATTAACTGCATCAGAAAAATATCATGCAAAAACTAATGTTGATGATTTTGAACGTGACTCTGTAGAAGCACCAAGATATGGTTGTGCATTATCTGGAGTATATGGTACAGTTCTTGGACTTAATAATGCAGTACCAATTTTACATTCTGGAGCAGGTTGTGGTGTTGGACATTTATTTGGAACATTATATGCTGGAGGAGAATCTTGTGGTGCAAATAAAGGAGGTACTGCAACTCCTTGTTCTTGTCTTGTAGAAGAACATGTAATTTTAGGTGGAGAAGAAAAATTAGATAATATTATTGATTCTACAATAAAAGTATCTAATTCAAACTTTTATGTTGTAATTTCTGGTTGTGTTCCATCATTAATTGGTGATGATGTAGATAGTGTAATTGATAATTATAATTATCAATATCCAATTATTCATGTAAATGCACCTGGATTTAAAGCAAATTCTTATGAAGGATATAACCTATTTTGGGATTCTTTAATTGATAGTGATATTTTAGAAGATCAAGAGGTTGAAAAAGGAACTGTAAACATTTTAGGAGTAGTTCCTTATAATAATGTTTTCTGGAAAGGAGATCTTTATGAAATTAAGAGAATTTTTAAAGAAATAGGTGTTAAAGCAAATATTATCTTTGGTGAAGGTGATGGATTAACTAATCTTAAAAATGTTCCACGTGCTGAACTTAATATTGTTCTTAGTCCATGGATTGGAGTAAGAGCTGCAGAAAAATTACATGATAAATTTGGAACTCCATTTATTACTTTCCCAGGTATACCTATTGGAGCAAAACAAACTTCCTCATTTGTATATCGTGTAGCAGAACAACTTGATTTAGATATTGATTTAGTTGAAGAGTATGTTAAAGAAAAAGAAGATTGGTACTATCAATTATTTGAATATCCTGGTGATGCTATTATTTTATGTCGTCCAAATCAATACTTTGCAGTAGCTGCTGATAGTTCATATGCAATAGGGTATACTAAATTTTTAACAAATGAAATAGGATATCTTCCTGATATTGTACAAATAACAGATAATCCACCTAAAGAAGTAAGACAAAAAATTGTAGATGAAATCAATAATACTTTAGAATCTACTGTAAAACCAGATATTGTATTTGAAGCAGATACTTATAGAATTAGAAATAATCTTAAAGACAGACCATTTTCATTTTTACTTTCAAGTTCTCTTGAAGAACCTACTTCACTTGAAGAATTTGGTGCATGTCATGTAAATGCTTCATTCCCAATATATGGTAATTCTGTACTTGTAAACCATTATTCTGGTTATTATGGAGGATTAACATTATTTGAAGATTTAGTATCTACATTTGTAGGACCATTATAAGTAAAATATTTTATTTTACTTTTAAATTTTTAAACTATAATTTATTTAAATAAAACATAAAAATTAGTGAGTTAAACAGTATTTTATATAGCTTAAAGATTTATTTTAAAATTTAAATCATTATTTAATTAGTATGTGGTAATTTAACATTCTAATTTTATAAATTTTTATTTAAATTCTTTAAACGATTTTCGTTTAAGAATTAAACAGTATTCTTTAGGATTTTAAGTTCTTATAAAGATTAAACACTATTCTTTATGATTTTTTTAGATTTTAAGGAAATTTTAAACAAAAAAATTTAGAAATTATATTTAATTGGAGATTTAGATAATATGAGTGTAAAGAAACAAATAGCAATATATGGAAAAGGTGGAATTGGAAAGTCAACTACAACATCAAATTTATCAGCAGCATTATCTGATATAGGTTATAGTGTAATGCAAGTAGGTTGTGATCCTAAAAATGATTCTACTACTACATTAAGAAAAGGTAAAACAATACCAACAGTTTTAGATACAATTAGAGAAAGGAAAAATAATTTTGATGATATTGTTTATGAAGGTTACAATGGTATTTACTGTGTTGAAGCAGGTGGACCAGAACCTGGTGTAGGTTGTGCTGGTAGAGGTATTATTGCAGCTATTGAATTATTAGATAATAATGGAATTATTGAAGATTACGATCCTGATATTATAATTTATGATGTACTTGGAGATGTTGTATGTGGTGGTTTTGCAATGCCTATTCGTAAAGGAGTAGCAGAACAAGTTTATACTGTAACTTCTTCTGATTACATGGCAATATATGCTGTAAACAATTTATTTAAAGGAATTCTTAAATATTCTAATAAAGGTGGAGCATTACTTGGTGGAATTATTGGTAATTCAATTAAAAATGAAACACAAAAAAGAATGATTACTGATTTCAGTGAAAAAACAAAATCTAGTGTAATTGATTTTGTACCAAGATCTTCTACAGTAACACGTTGTGAACTTGATGGTGTAACAACAATTGAAGGAGCTCCAGATTCTGCTCAAGCTGATGTATATAGACAATTAGCAAGAGATGTTGTAGATAATAAAAAGAAAATTAAACCTGAACCATTTTATGGTGATGATTTATCTGAATGGGCTTCAGGTTGGATTCATGAATTACTTTCTAATGATATTATTGAAAGAGATAATATTCAAAAAGAAGGTTCTGGAATTTAATTTATTTTATTAAATTTTATTCTTTTTCATTTTTCAGCGATTTATAAGTATTATTTTTATTTTGCTTTTTTTTATTTTTTAATTATTCTAAAGTTTTTATTTTTTTTTATTTTTTCTGTTTTTTTATTATTTTATACATCTTATTTTTATACTAGTTTTTTTATTTTTTTCATTATTTTTATTAATCTTATTTTTTTGTACTGTTTTTTTAATTTTTAGCTATTTTTTAAGTTTTTTATTTTTAAAATTTTTTATTTTAAATTTATCATAATCAAAAATTATTTTATTAAGATTAAAAATATATATAAACTAATATTATTTTTATAATAATTTTTTTTAAATTTATATTATATTGGTGAAATAATGGATTCTAAAACTATTCAAATGCCTAGAGAAGTGCATATTGGGCCTGACGTTATTTATGAAACAGGCGAAATTTCTAAAAATTTAAGGCTTCCTGGTGAACCTTTAGTTGTTACAGGTCATAAAACCTTAAATATTGCAGGTAAATTAGTTTATGATAGTTTAGAAGATTCTGGATTTAATCCAGATATTATTCAAGTCAAAGGAGCTACTGAAGAATCCGTTAAACGTGTTGAAGATAAGTTAACTGATAATTCATTTGTTTTAGGTGTTGGTGGTGGAAAGGTTATTGATGTTGCTAAAATGGCATCTACAAATAATCATTCTTATTTTATTTCAATACCAACTACTGCTTCTCATGACGGTATTGCTTCACCAATGGCTTCTATTAAAAATAAAAAAGGTTCTGTTTCTAAAAAAGCACAGGCACCTATGGCTTTAATTGCAGACTCTGAAATTATTAAAAATGCACCATTTAGATTTTTAGCATCTGGTTGTGCAGATATAGTTTCTAATTATACAGCAGTTAAAGATTGGCGTCTTGCTAAAAGACTTCAAAATGTGAGTTTTTCAGAATCTGCTGCAGCATTATCTTTAATGACTGCAAAATTAATTATTGATTCATCTGATAGTATTAAAGAAGGTTTAGAATTAAGTGCTAGACTTGTTGTTAAAATGTTATTTAGTAGTGGTATGGCAATAAGTATTGCTGGTTCAAGTAGGCCTGCAAGTGGTTCTGAACATTTATTTTCACATGCGCTTGATAGAATTGTTAAAAAACCAGCATTACATGGTGAACAATGTGGTATTGGTACAATTATGATGATGAATCTTCATGGTGGAGACTGGAAATTTATTAAAAATGCTCTTGAAAGTATGAAAGCTCCAACAACATGTTATGATGTTAATATTGATCCTGAAGATATTATTGATGCATTAACTATGGCTCATACTATTAGACCAGAACGATATACAATACTTGGAGATAGAGGTTTATCAAGAGAAGCTGCATACCAATTAGCTATTAAAACAGGAGTAATTTAGGAGATATTTTTTATGATAACATTAGTAGGTAAAGATTTTGCAAAAGAAGGAACAAAATTTATTTTTTATGGTCCTGCAGAAGCTTGTAAAAATTGTAGGTATAAAGCTTCATGTGTAGACTCTTTAGAAAAAAATAGATTATATGAAATAATATCAGTAAGACATAATTCTCAAAAATGTCCTTTACATGCTGAAAAAGAGGTATTTCCTGTTGAAGTTCAAAGAGCTGATATTAATCTTTTATTTAATTCTAAAAATGTTTATGAAGGTTCAACTATAGTATATAATGCTCCTGATTGTGATGAATATTGTGAATATCATGATTTGTGTTTCCCTGAAGGTTTATTAAATAATGATAAATGTATTATTATTAAAGATTATGGTAAATTTAATGGAGAATGTAAAAAAGGATATTCTTTAAGTAAATTAGATGTTAATTTTGTTGAATAAATTTTTAAATAATATTTTTTTGTATTTATTTTCATTAGTTAAATAATTAATATATTATATTTTTTGGTGTAATTATGAATCTTAAACAAGAAGTAGGTTATAAAGCTGCTGAAGAAGTAAAAGATGGTCAAATTTTAGGTTTCGGTACTGGTTCTACTACTAAATATTTTATTGATAAAGTAGGTATGAGAGTTAAAGAAGAAGGTATTGAAGTTATGGCAATTCCAACTTCTTATCAATCTGTTTTACTTGCTCAACAATGGAATATCCCATTAACTACCCTTGATGAACATTCTATTGATTTAGCTGTTGATGGTGCAGATGAAATTGATCCACAATTAAATCTTATTAAAGGTGGTGGAGCAGCACATACTATGGAAAAAATTGTAGATTATTCTGCTGATGAACTTATTATTATTGCTCATGATTCTAAATATGTTGATCATTTAGGTGCTTTTCCAGTTCCTGTAGAAGTTATTCCTAAAGCAAAAACTCTTGTTTCAAATACTCTTAAAGATTTAGGTGCATCTCCTAAACTTAGAATGGCAGTTAATAAAGATGGACCTGTAATAACTGATAATGGAAACTTTATTATTGATGCTAAATTTGATGAAATTTTATCTCCAGTAGATTTAGAAGTTGAATTAAATACTATTCCAGGTGTTGTTGAAAATGGTATTTTCACTGAAATGGTAGATAAAGTTCTTCTTGGTACTGAAGATGGAGTTAAAGAATTAAAACTTTAATTTTTTAATTTTTAGATTATTATGATACCTTATGATTTACAATATAAAATAAATAAATGTTTAATATTTGTTGGAGTAATTATTGTAATTTATTCTGTTTTATGGATTCTTGTAGTTCTTGGTTTTATTCCAAAAATAGTTGTAGCATTATTCCCACAAATAGGATTACTTATAGTTGGTTTATTTATTATTTATATGGCATATATGGCTAATAAAAATTTATAAGTTTTTTATTTTATTTTTCTATTTTTTTATCTTTTTTTTTAGTTTTAGAATTAGTTGTTTTTAGTTTTATTTTTTTATTAGGTTTTTTAGTTTTAGAATTAGTTGTTTTAACCTAATTTTTAATATACTATAAAATTTTTAGTTTTTTTAAATTTTTAAAAAAATAGTTGTTTTTATTTAAAATGTTATAAAAAGAAAAAAAAGAAAAGAAGTGTATTTAATCGAATTTTTTACTTACTTCTTCTACAGCAAGTACTAATGGATCAGTAACCATTGATACTGGAGGTGCATAAGCAAATTCCATGTTACTTAAGTCATAACAAGTTAATCCTTCAGTAATAGCAAAGGTCATTGTATCAATTCTTTCTGCTACACGTTCTTCAGCAATTATTTGACAACCAATTATTTTACCGTCTGCATCACAGATAACTTTAATATCCATAGGTTTTGCATTAGGATAATATCTTGCTCTAGTAAATGCTTCAATTTTTTCAGAAACAGTTTTAATATTGTTTTGTTGAGCAAAACTAGTGGTTAAACCTACTGCACCAAATTCTAATTTACCTACTTTAGTAACCATAGAGTTTAATACAGGGTTAAATTTAGATTTTTTACCTGCAATAGTTCTTGCACAAGTTTTTGCTTGACGTACTGCAGTAGTACCAAGTTGTGAAATTGTGTTTGTTTTTAAAATTGCATCATATGATTCTACACAGTCACCTACAGCATAAACATCTTTAACTGAAGTTTCCATATTTTCATTTACTTGAATAGCCCATCTACCAATTTCACATCCAAGTTTTTCAGCAATATTAAGTTCTGCTCTTACACCAGTAGCGAGAATAACCATTTCAGTAGGAACTTCTTCAGTACCATCAACAACTACTGATTCAACTTTTCCATCACCTTTAATTTCAGTAATTGGTTTTCCTAAAACTATGTTAAGTCCTTCACTTCTTAAATATTCGGTGATAATTTCAGCCATATCACTATCAAGAGATTTTGGTACAATTTGAGGTAACATTTCATTTAAAGTTACATTTAATCCCATTTTTTTAAATGCATATGCTATTTCAATACCAATAAGTCCTGCACCAGTAACAACTACGTTTTTACATTTTTTAGCCCATTCTTGAACTTTAATACCATCATTGATGTTTCTTATTTTAAAGACTCCATCAAGATCATTACCTTCAATTGGTGGTACAAATGAGTTTCCACCAGTTGCAAGAACGAGTTTATTGTATTTCATAGTTTTAACTTCACCATCTTTGTCGGTGTAAGTTATTTCTTTTTTGTCTTTATCTGCATCAGTAACTTCACAGTTTATTAAGACTTTAATATCGTCTTTTACATAATCTTCTGGTGTTTTCATTACAATATCATCAAAAGATTTAATTGTTTGTCCTAATACATATGGTATTGCACATGGTGAGTATGCAATGTAGTTATCACGGGTGATAACTGTTATCTCCACATCTTTATCTAATTTTCTAAGGCTAGAAGCTGTTGGCATTCCTCCAGCTCCTCCTCCTATAATTACTACTTTCATTCTTCTAACATCCTTTATAATTAAATAAAACTAGTTTATTATATTAATTTCTATATGAATTATATTATATAACTATTATTATTTATTAGGTTTTTAGTGGTAAATTCTCTTTTTTATACTTTTTTATTGTATGTTCTAATAATTTTTAATTTTTATATTCTTTTTAATTTTTTATTAGTTTTTTTAATGTTTTATCTATTTTTATAAATTTTTTTTAGTATTTTTTAAAAAGTTTATTGAT
>NZ_MRCT01000070.1 GCF_002208625.1 Methanobrevibacter sp. 87.7 | reverse complement strand
TTTATATATTTAGTAAATTAAAAATAATAATGTATTTTTATAAATAATTTATTAAAAATTTATAAACTGATTTTATTTTAAATAAATATATGTCTATTATCTAATTTTTAAAATTAAATTATGTATTTATTTAAAAATTTAATTATTATTAATTATTTTTTCAATGTGATATAATGGATGAATTAGAGAAAATTGTATATAAACATGCTTTGTTAAATGCTGCAAAACATAAAGGTAGTGCTAGTCCTAAAGCAGTTATGGGTTCTATAATGTCTCAAGAAGCAGAACTTAGGTCACGTGCTAAAGAAATTGGTCCTTTAAGTGCTAAAGTAGTAGGAAAAGTTAATAGTTTATCTGAAGAAGAACAACATAAGGAAATGGAAAGATTAAATGTTGTTGTTAAAGAGAAAAAACAAATTAAACGTGAAGGTTTAGAAGAATTACCTGGTTCTCATGAAAATGTTGTAATGCGTTTTGCACCTAATCCTAGTGGACCTTTACATATTGGTCATGCAAGAGCAGCAGTTCCTAATGGTGCTTATGTTAAAAAATATGGTGGAAAATTTATTTTAAGAATTGAAGATACTGATCCTAAAAGAGTATATCCTCCTGCTTATGATATGATTCAAGAAGATCTTAAATGGTTAGGTATTGAACCTGATGAAGTATATTATCAATCTGATAGATTTGAAATTTATTATAAATATGCTGAAGAATTAATTAAACGTGGAAAAGCATATATGTGTACTTGTGATGGTAAAGAATTTAAAGAACTTAAAGATAATTGTAAACCTTGTCCTCATAGAGATAATTCGGTTGAAGAAAATCTTAGATTATGGAAAGAATTCCCAAATATGGAAGCAGGTTCTGCAGTATTAAGAGTTAAAACTGATATTAATCATAAAAATCCTGCTATACGTGATTGGGTTGCATTCCGTCTTGTTGATGAGGAACATCCTAGACTTGGTACTAAATATAGAGTATATCCTATGATGAACTTTTCAGTATCTGTTGATGATCATTTAATGGGTATGACTCATGTTTTAAGAGGAAAAGATCATATGGCAAATACTGAAAAACAAAAATATTTATATGATCATATGGGATGGGAAACTCCTGAATTTATCCATTATGGTAGACTTAAAATGGAAGATGTTGCATTAAGTACATCTAAAGCTAAAGAAGGAATTGAATCAGGTAAATATTCCTCATGGTCTGATCCAAGACTTGGAACTTTAAGGGCTATTAAAAGAAGAGGTATTCAAGCTAAAGCTATTTGGAATTTAATGGTTGAAATTGGAGTTAAAATGTCTGATTCTGCAGTAAGTTGGAAAAAAATATATGGTTTAAATAGAAAACTTATTGAAGATAAAGCAAATAGATATTTCTTTGTTGGAAATCCTGTAAAAGTAAATATTGAAGATTGTCCAGAAGAATATCAAGAAATTAAATTAGAAAAAGAATTACATCCTGATTTTCCAGATAGAGGAAATAGAACATTAAACTTTGAAGGTTCTGTATATATTCCTAAAGAAGATTTTGAAGATGGAATTGTACGTTTAATGGATTTAATTAATGTAGATATTAAAGATGGAAAAGTAATATTCCATAGTGAATCCTTTGAAGATGCTAAAGCAGAAAAAGCTAAAATTATTCAATTTGTACCAACCCAAGAAGCTATTAAAGCTAAAGTTGTTATGGATGATGCTTCTGTTGTTGAAGGATTCTGTGAAAAAGATTGTGAAAATCTTAAAGTTGGAGATATTGTTCAATTAGAAAGAGTAGGATTTGCACGTCTTGATGAAATTAAAGATGATGAATTAATTTTCTATTATGCACATAAATAGATAATTATTCTTTTTTTATTTTTTTTTTAGAATTAGTATTATTTTTTTTAAAATTAGTTTTTAGTTATTTTTTTTTAGAATTAGTATTATTTTTTTTTAAAATTAGTTTTTAGTTACTAATCCTTTTTTAAATTTATTTCGTATAATTTTATTATTCTAATAATTTTATGTATATTTTTTATTTAATTAAATATTATTTAGTTTTTATATGTTTTATGTATTTTTTGAATCCTTTTAATAAATTATGTTGCTCTTGGCCAGTACATTATAATAAATACTCCAATCAATGCAATACACATACCTATTATATCAAATTGATCTGGTTTTACATTATCTATTTTCCAACCCCATAATACTGAAAGTGCAATAAATATTCCACCATATGCAGCATAAACTCTTCCAAAGTTTGCAGGTTGTAATGTTGGAATGATTCCGTATAAAACAAGTAAAATAGCACCAAGTATAGCAAAACTAAAACCTTTTCCTTCTCTAAGCCAGGACCATATAAGATATCCTCCACCTATTTCAAAGAAACCAGCTATAATAAAGAAAATTAATGATTTTATATTGTCTATTAACATTTTTCACCTCTAATTTTTTATAATTATAATTTTATATTAAGTATGTTAATAGTTTACTATAATTATTAATTTTTCTTTTTTTTTAAATTTATTAATTTTCTTTGTTTATTTTAGTTTAATTTTTTCTTATTTTTATAAATCCATTAATTTTATCTGTAAAAACAAATTCTCCGAATTTATATAATTCTAATACAACAATAAATATTGCAGCTATTAATTGGAAAGTTGCAAAGTATTGTAAAATTATTAAATTTATATTAATGCTTAATAAGTAATTATAAAATAATTTTCCTGCTGTTGCATTAATAACTAGTGTAAAAGTATATGCTGCATGATTAGGTAACCAATTAAAATCTAGATAATATCTTACAATTTTATATAAGATATAAAGATACCAAGTACTTGTAAATAGATAAATTGGTAATACAATCCATAAATTAACATTTTGAGTAACTGTTAAATATCCAACTAAAACAATAATAGGTGCAGCAAGTATTGCGATTATTGGTTTAATTGGATCAGGTATAGGAATTTTAATATATCTATACATGAGGATTATGTATAAAATTACCATACAAACCATACTGGTTCTTATAAAAAATTGTCCTAATGTATTTTCTAATCCATAATATGGGGATGTTATACTTATAATTGAAAATCCTACATATGAAATTAAAATACTACTATAAATATCTTTCATTTTTAATTTAGGTAGTATAATAAATGTAAAATAAATAGTTAAACTTAATTGTATAAGTATTGCACAAGACCATAATCCGAAGGCTATTTTTGGTATGTATGGTTCTATATATGTACTGAACATCATAAGGCCCATAGGAAAAGTTCCAAGCATTCCTATAGCTATTGGATTTTTTAGTTTTATTTTAAGTCTTTTAGGATATTTAATGAATTTAATTAAAGAATTAGAAATTAAAGTGAGTCCAACTATTCCACATATAATTAAAATTATTGGTGAGTATTCTTTTAAAAGATTACCTAAAGAAAATACTCCTAAAGCTAATCCAAATGATGGGATTGATATTAAAGTTGCTTTTTCTTCACTAAAATTCATATTTTTATCTCTTTGTAAAATTAATATAAGACTACTTTTATATAATCTAATTTTTATTGTTTTTTATAATTTTTATAAAATTAGTATGAATTTTGAATTTAATTTAAAATTAGTATAAAATATTTTAAAATTTATATTAAGTAATTTAAAATAAGTATTGTTTAATAAATCTTTAAATAAATAATTTAAGCTTAAAAAGAAAGTTGAAAATGAATTTTAAATTAATAAAATTCATTGTGTTTAAAATACTTTAGTTATTTTATCGGTTTTAATCCAAATTTTTTTACCTCTATATGTAACATTAACATTATCACCATTAACATTATGAATAGAACTACCATATTTCTCTCCATGATGTTGGTAAATAATACTCATACCTCGTTTTAAGGTGTAATTTACACCTTGTATGTTAACAATTGTATCATCATTTGTACTTGGTTTATTATTTGTAGCTGTTTCTTCTTTTTTAGGTTCAACTTTATTTCCTTGATATTCTTTATGGAATCTTTCTGAAGGTCTCATTTTCCTGTTGTTATTTACAGGTTTTACTTTTGGTTTATTACCTACAGTAATTTTCATGTCATCAGTTTTAGATGCAACATATCTATTTTTTTCATTTTGATTAAGTTCATCATTGAATTCTTCTTCTAAATTATCAAAGTATGAAATCTCTTCAGGAGTTAATTCTGTTGTTTCACTATTAATATTATTGAAAACATCTTCTCTATCATAGTTATTTTTAAGACTTTCTTCGTATTTTCTGATTTCTTCTGGATCATGTAATGGTGTAATTGCTACAAAATCATCATTATCATCATTGTAGTAATCTTCTGAGTAATCAGTATTGTCTTCATTTAATATTTCTTCAAGAACTGCATCATTAGTATTATTGTTTTCTATTTCAGAAGCATAATCTTTTTCTTCTTTATCTTTATCATGACTTAAGAATGTTGATTTTATTGAATTGAATGTTCCTTTAACACTTTTTATAGGAGCATCAATAAATTCTTTAGCTTTTTCTGGTTCATCATAATCATCAATTGTTACATTATTTATTTCAGCTTGTGAAATTTTTCTAGTTTCATTTATAATATTTTGATGTTGAGCTTCAATAGGTTCTTGTGAAATATGTGCTTCTGTTGAAGAATTTTTAAGTTCAAATGGTTTTGCTTC
Organism: Methanobrevibacter sp. 87.7; assembly: GCF_002208625.1. Classification (GTDB taxonomy): domain Archaea; phylum Methanobacteriota; class Methanobacteria; order Methanobacteriales; family Methanobacteriaceae; genus Methanarmilla. The sequence continues at coordinate 4,868 of NZ_MRCT01000070.1, read as the reverse complement.
TTTTTCTATTGGTTCTGGTTTTTCTTCTGTTTCTACTTTTATTGGTTTTTCTTCAATTATGGTTGGTTCTGTATTTTCTATTGGTTCTGGTTTTTCTTCTATTATTTTTGGTTCTGTTCTTAGTTTTGGGCTTGTGTGTGTTTTTGGTTCTGGTTTTATGAAGTCTACTTTAGGTTTTTCTTCAGGTTTTACATCTTTTTCTTCTATTTTACTTGGTTCTATTATATTATGTGCAGCTTTTGTTGGTTTTTCTTCAATTTTTTTGATTTCTTCTTTGCTTACTTTTGGTTGTGTAGCAGTAGTTTTTAATTTACTTTTTGCAGTTTCTTCTTGAGTTTTAGCATTTACTACTTTTGGTTTTATGTCTGGACTATTTTTAACATTAATACTAATTGGTTTTCCACTTGGTCTGTTAGTTTTAGGTTTTTCTTTTAATATGGTTTTATTTGCATTAGTTGTTTGTGTTATTTTGTTTTCTGTGGTTTTTGGTTTTGTATTAGTTTTTGGTCTTGTAATAGTTAATTCTTCAATTTCTTTATTTAGATTATCAGTAGTTTTTTCTTCTGGTTTATTTTTAAATATTTTATTTTTAGTAGATGATAAAGTATTATTGATTTTATGTTTATTGTCTTTTCTATGCCTTTCTTCTTTAAATATAGGCATTTCATTATGTCCTTTTAAGCTACTTTCTATTTCATGAGTTTCTAATTTTCTTTCTTTTTCTTCATCTCGATAATACAATTTAACAATTATGCATGCTATTATACATATTATAGCAATGTTAATTAGTAGTAATATTGTTTTTAATGGCATATTATCCTCAACTTTCTTTTTTAAAAATTAAAAAATTAATCATATTAGTTTTTATTCTTATTAATATATATTATTTATTAAATATTATAATATTTTATAGGTAATTTTTGTTTTTTAATTTTAAATGTTCTTATTAAATTATATTAATTTGATTATGAATTTCCATTTACTTTATATATTTATAAATTCTAATATTTTATTAATGTAAATCTTATAAATTTATTTTAAAAATATTATTTTTAAATAATTTTTTAATTTAAATGTATTTTTATTATTAATTTAAATTTTATTGAGGAAATAAAATGGTTGTTAAAGTAAATGAGAATTATCTTTTATTAAAAAGTAATTATCTTTTTGCTGAAATAGCAAATAGAGTTGCAAAATTTGAGGAAGAAAATCCAGATATTGATCTTATTGCAATGGGTATTGGAGATGTAACAAAACCATTACCAAAAACTGTAGTTAAAGCATTTAAAGATGCTGTTGATGAAATGGCTGATTCAGAAACATTCCGTGGATATGGTCCAGAACATGGTTATGAATTTTTACGTGAAGCTATTATAAAAGGAGATTATGAACCTTTAGGTGTTTCTTTAGATATTGATGAAGTATTTATTAGTGATGGAGCTAAATGTGATACTGGAAACATTCAAGAATTATTCTCAAATGATAATATCATTGCAGTAACTGATCCTGTATATACTGTATATGTTGATACTAATGTTATGGCAGGAAGAACTGGTGAAATGCAAGATAATGGTAAATATGAAGGATTAGTATATCTTCCATGTACTGAAGAAAATAATTTTGTACCTTCTATTCCTGATGAAGACTTTGATATTATTTATTTATGTTATCCTAACAATCCAACTGGCTCTACTTTAACTAAAGATCAACTTGCTAAATTTGTTAAATATGCAAGAGAAAATGATGTTTTAATTTTATTTGATGCAGCATATGAAAAATTCATTACTGAAGATAATAATATACCTCATAGTATTTATGAAATTGAAGGAGCTAAAGAAGTAGCTATTGAATTTAGAAGTTTCTCAAAAACTGCAGGTTTCACTGGAACTCGTTGTGCTTATTGTGTAGTTCCTAAAGATCTTAAAATAGCAGATAGTGAAGGTAATAAACATTCATTAAATGATTTATGGGATAGAAGACAATCTACTAAATTTAATGGTGTATCTTATCCTGTTCAAAGAGCTGCAGAAGCTATTTACACTGAAGAAGGTCAAAAAGAAATTCAAGCTAATATTGATTATTACCTTAGAAATGCTAAACTTATCCGTGAATCTTTATCTAAAATTGGATTAGGTGTTACTGGAGGAGTCAATTCACCATATATTTGGGTAAAAACTCCTAATAATATGCCTTCTTGGGAATTCTTTGATTTATTATTAAATGAAGCAAATATTGTAGGTACTCCAGGTGCAGGTTTCGGACCTTCTGGTGAAGGATACTTTAGACTTACTGCATTTAATACTTATGAAAACACAAAAGAAGCTATGGATAGAATTTCAAAATTATCATTTTAGAATTTAATTTTAGTTAAAATTTAAAAATTAGATATTTTTTTATCTTTTTTAGAAAATGATTATTTTAGATGTATATTTTTAAAATGGGTTTTTCTTGTTTTAGATTTATATTTTAATTTTAAAATGAGTTTTTATTTGTTTTAAGATTTTATAATTTTATTTTTTTTATATAATTTATATTAAGGAGAATGATTATGTTTAATTTACCATTAGAAATTACCGAAGAAGATAATTTACAATCAATATTTAATAAATATGGTGCTTATGCATTAGATAAGCAAGAAAATTTGTCTGATTTAATTGGAGAAAAAGATGGAGAATTAGATATTGAAAATGGGGTATTATCTTTTGGTGAAGATTTAAGTTTCCCTATTCAATTAATAGCTTATTTATCTCTTGATGATAATAAATTTTCATGGGCATGGGATAATAGTGAAATTGGTTTTCCTGATGAATTAATTGATGAATCTAAAAAAATTAAAGAATTTGGTGAAGAATATAATATTCCTCAGTTTACAACTCCAATATTTGATGCAGATATTGAAGAAGCACACTTTTTAGCTATGACTGTTATCTCTTTATTTGATGATAATGCATATTATGTTGCAGAAATTGGAAACTTTGCATTCTTTGTAACTATTAATTCAGATGATATTCCTGAAGATAATACAATAGATAGATTTGAGTTTATTTTTTATAATTTCCAAAAAAATTATAATGTAAATGGTAAAGTTGCATTTGAAGGTTATGCTGCACTTAAAGGTTATCCTACAAATGTTTATGATGAAGATAATTTTCAGGTTGCAATAATTGGTGAAAATAAGATTATGATTGGATATTCTAAAAGAGGTAATGTAAATCTTATTAAAACATTTAAACCTGATGAATAATTTTTATCTTTTATCTATTTTTATTTAATTTAAATTATTTTTTATTTTTTATAAGATTTTAGCTATTATTTTTTTTATTTTAGGTTTTTTTATTTTAGAAGGCTATTTATTTTTAGTTAATTATTTTTTAAATCAAATTTATATAATTTATAATTATATATAATATTTAATTATGAATTGAATTTATGTGATTTTATGAGTGATAATTTTAATGAAGAATTAGATTATGAAATTGATTTTCTTGTAAAAACAGGATTTTATGATAAAGAAGAAATCTTAGAAACAATTGATGATGAATTTATTGATTATGATATTGATTTAGATGAAGTATCTAATATTATTGAGGATATTTATACAAAACATAATACTAAATCAAATAGTTCTGATTTTAATAATCTAAAAGAAGCTTTTATTAGTTTATCTAAACAAGGTATTGTTTCAGCTCATAATTGTGGTTATGATCCTGAAGAAGGAATACATGATTCTATTGAAGTATACACTCATTTAATTAATAATGATTATAAACCACAGGGATTTGTATTTTATACATTATATGATATTGAAAATGTTTTAGATAATGGTTCTTTAAATATTTATTTTGGAGATTTTCATGGTAATAAGAAATCTTCTAAGAAATTAGCTAAAATAATTATTGAAACTTTAGAATCTTTCAAATTTAAAGTATCTTGGGATAATAATCCTGAAAATCCTATTGTTATTGAAGATTTTAATTGGGTTAAAGTATTTGATGATTCTGATTATTTCATGGAAGGTGCTTATGAGGATTTTACTAAATTTAATAATAATTAATTTTTAGAGTTAATATTTTTTTATTTTAATTAATTTTTTTTTAGAATTGCTTTGTATTATATTTGGTATAAATTAGTTTTATAATCATGTTTAATTAGTAAGTTTTTGTTTAATTAATTTTTTAGAATTGATAATTATGAATAGTAAATCATATTTAATTTTAGAGGATGTTATTTCTGATGCAGGTAAGTGGACATCATTAGAACTTGTTAATGATACTATTTATATAGATTTTTCATCTGTTGAATTATTTAACAATAATGATAGTTCTAGATTTGATTCTGATATTTCTATTCGTTTTTCTGATAATTCTCTTTTTTCTATTTTTTATAATAATAAAGAAGATATTGATTTTTTAAATCTTATTAAAGGTAATGATGATAACTTTTCAATAGAATTTAATAAGAATTTAGAAAAAAATAAGTTTAAATTTCAAAATATGGATTTTATAAATTCTGAATTTAGTAAATTTAAAAATGAGATGATCTTTTTAGATAATTTTAATAATAAGGATAATCCTGATTTTATATTATCTTTTTTATCTGAAGATATTGGTTTGTGTTTTGGTGGAAATTCATTAAATGTGTATATGGGACTTAATGAATTAACAGATAATGATATTTTAATATTGTCAAATAAATGGGCTCAATATTATCTTTCATATTGGAAAAATAAAGGTACTAGAAAAGAATATGATTATGATGCTATTTGTGAGTTAAATCCAATTAATATTAATAAAAAGTCTATTAATTTATTTAATAAGTTTAAATTTTAATTTAATATTTTTTTTATTTTAGCTATTAATGGTTTTATT